>JAGBFY010000008.1 GCA_017936245.1 Kiritimatiellia bacterium | reverse complement strand
TTTCCTCCCTGGTTGTGGGAGGGGTTTCCGTGCTTGATGACGCTGCTGTGGATGGGATCGTTTCGGGTCCGCGTCTTTCATGTGTGCGGGCCTTCACCGACAATGACACGGGCGGAGGAAAGCACAATACAATCCGGGACCAGTTCTATGCGTCGGGGCTGTCTCAGATGCGCTACTATCCGGTGAGGTTCACGAAGGACGGCAATGCGCTAATCTCTGTCATCCGTGCGGAAGGCACCCGCGGATGCGGCTGGCTGCATACGCGCAGGTGGACCATCTCCGAGGATGGAACGCTTGCCGTAGAGAATCGCATTGAACCGCACGGAAAGATGCCGGAACTGCCTCGCATTGGGACGAGCTGGATATTGGACTCGGCTCTCACCAACGTCACATGGTATGGACGCGGACCGCATGAGAACTATCCCGACCGTGCGGAGTCGGCGTTTCTCGGATGCTACAGCTCTACCGTCGCTCAGCTTTATGTGCAGTATGCGCGGCCGCAGGACAACGGTGTGCGCAGCGATGTGCGATGGATTGAATTCCGGGATTGTGAAGGCAAGGGTGTGCGCTTCGCCGCAAGCGTTCCGCTTTGCGCAAGGGCGCTTCACTACAGCTGGGAGGATCTTGAGTTCGCGCGCCACCGCCGCAGGCAGGAGCGCATATTCAACGTGAAGTCTCCTCGCAGGGAGGTGTGTCTCGATCTCGACATTGCGGAACGTGGGCTCGGCAACGCCAGCTGCGGACCGAAAACGCTGCCGGGCTATACCGTGAAAAACCGTATTTACGAATGGACCGAAACGGTCCGGAACGTCAATAAGAAAAGTCAGGAGAAAACAAGATGAAGAATGGATTGGTGCTGTTGGCCGCAGGTGTGGTCTGTTGCATCGGGGCAATGGATGCATCTGCTGCCGCGTATGCGATAAAGACGATCGCAACGCATGAGGACGGACGCAGGGAGACGCATGAATATCCTCTTGATGTGTCGAATGGTAAGGGTACATTTGTCCTGCCGGCGAAAACTGTCGGTGTAGGGGTGAAGCGTCTTGAGATAATTCCGTCTTTCGCCACGGCGGAGAAGGGGGAGACGGGCTATTTCATTCTCCCGGAAGGTACGCTTGGCAGCTTCACGAAGACCAATGGCGTATACTCCACGGGGGAGGGCCGGAACTACATGCCGTTCTACGGGATGAAGACCCCTCGTGACACCTTCTGCATGATTGCCAAGCGCATGAGCTGGCGCTATGCCACTCGCGTCGTAGTGAAGAAAGGCGTATATCAGGTTAGCCAGATGTACAATCTCAACGGAGATCTTCCGTATGAGGATTTCGAACTGGAATTTACGTTCCTTCCGTCTGATGCCGAATATCCGCAGATGGCTCGCGTCTACAGGGACTGGCAGTTGGGGCGCGGTGCGGTGACGCCGATCGTGGAGCGCATGAAAAAGTATCCTGAGCTCGCCGCTGCCGCCACGAACGTCGAGATCCGCATCCGCCAGGCATGGAAGCCAGTGCCGAGCCCGGTTCCTTTCCAGACGAAGTACAACGAGCCGCCCGTGCACGCTGCAGTTACTTTCGACCGTTGCGGCGATATAGTCCGGGAGCTCAAGCGTCAGGGTGTGAATCACGCGCAGATATGTCTGGTCGGGTGGAACAAGGGCGGACACGACGGTGCGTATCCGCAGCTTTTCCCTGTCGAGCCGGTGCTTGGCGGCGAAAGCAAGCTCCGTGAGTTCATAAAACTGTCCAATTCCGAAGGATTCCAGACCGTCTGCCACACATGCTTTTACAGTGCCTATGCGATTGCAGATGATTTCGACGAGGAGTATCTCCTCAAAGAGAAGGACGGTTCGCTTCAGCGGAGCCACATGGAATGGGCTGGCGGCCGTCCGTACCGCACTTGTCCGCAGCGCGCGCATGAGCGCTATACGGTGAAGAACATGCAGATCATGAAGGATTTCGGATTCCATGGGCTTCACTACCATGATGTGTATTCGATCCTGCCTCCGCGCATCTGCTACGACCGCCGGCATCCGTGCTCGCCGAAGGATTCGCTCCACTGGTACGTGAAGCAGATGGCGTTCACCCGCGATCTGATAGGCGGCACCCAAAGTGAAGGTCCTTTTGACGGTTTCGCCGGCAACCTGGATTTTTGCATGTACGTCTACTTCTTCCCGCTGGAGAAGGATGACTACGCAAAGAAGCCGCTTCTGGAACGCCATATTCCGCTCTTCCAGCTCGTGTACCATGGCATCATCCTGGCCAATCCATTTACAGGAACGCTAAACTATCCGATCAAGGCACCTCACAAGAGGCTGAAGTTCATCGAGTTCGGTGGTCGTCCGCTGTTTGTATGGTATGCCAACTTCCTCACGGGGCAGAGCAATTGGATGGGCAAGGAGGATCTTGTCTGCGGGACTGATGAGGAGCTTCGCGCCGGTGTGGCGGCGATCAAGCGTGGCCATGATGAATACAGGAAACTTTCCGACCTTCAGCATTACTTCATGGACGATCACCGTCTGTTGACGAAGGATGTTTCGCTGACGGCATATTCGAACGGAACACGGATCGTGGTCAACCACGGTTCCGTCCCGTATGAATACGAAGGGAAGACCGTCCCGGCCGGAGACTGGCGCCGCTTTGACTGAAGCGACAGGGTGACATCCATTAAAGAAATGATGAGGTAACCAATGAAAATGTATTTTGCATATGCGGCTCTGGTTGCCGCGTTCGGGCTTCGGCCTATGACAATCCGCTGGAAGTGAATGTCGAAAGCGGTGAAAGTTCTCTGGAACATCTGGGGTTGGACCTTTGGAAATGTGTAATTTTTAGACGATTAGTTTGTATTTTGTTGTTTATCTGCTAAAAATAAAATAAGGTAATGTGGCAAAGTCTGGGATGGACACGTTTTCTATATGCATGCACACCAATCAGATATACAAAGGTAAAAAAGAGTAATGTGTATATTTATATCTAACACCATGCGTTTTGTCGTTTATGCTTATAGGATTAGCAAGGTTCGCAATCGTTAGCCCGACTTTCCACGTTCGAATGAAAAGCCCCAGGATTTATTGAGGTTTTACCTAAAGGTCTTCACTACACTTCTATTCTTACCTTGATCTTTATCCTTTTATTGCTCTCAAAACATGCCTGTATTTTCTCATATTCGGCAATGCAATCATAGAGGGTAGGTCTTCACTACACGACTTTTTCGGACGGTACGACGAAGTAAAGCACAACGAGAATACTCGACAAGGAAAATTTGAGGAAAGTTTTCATTCGCTTGATTTTCCTTGCGAGAATGGCGTTCGTTATGACTACAACGAAGGTTGTATTTGGCATAGATATGAACGGCAAAAGCCAATCAATCAGGTATATTAGGTTCGGTACCGGTACTGGTACATCAGCGCCGAGAGATCCGAATGAAAACGATGTGACGGGCAATCTTATTGCAAGCGCAGATCCGGCCGTTTTGACCATAAGCGATTCGCCGAGCGGTGTTGCGCATGTGGGCCGTTTCGCCATAGGCGGGATGGTTTCGCTTGTTGTTGACGCAAACGACACGTTTACGCAGGTGTTCACCAATCGCACAAGTTTGACGACTGGCGATATGACCATAACGAAAGGTGTCGTCAAATTGTCGGGGACGGCTTCGTTCAGAAACGCGGGAAGCGTCACGATAGGAAGCAGCGGACGGCTTTTTGTCGATTCAACCGTTGAGGAATCCTTGAGGAATGTCGGCAGGCTTGTTATGCAAGGAACGGACGAAGACGACCCGTCCAAGTGCGTGTTCGAGTGCGCTGATGGCGTATCCTGTCCTTTCACGGACAGGACGCTCGCTCTTGAATTGAACGACGGAGCCAACTTTTTGCTTGGTGAAGGGACGGTGCTTCGTGTCAAAAGCCTTATTGTCAACGGCCGTGAGGTGCGTGGCGAATTCAATCCGGCCGACTATCCGAAGATAAGAGTTACAGGCGATATTTCCGCCCCTTACAGCTTTAGGATTGTGGTCAGATAATCGCATCTGTCCCCAGAATTCCAGAATTCCAAAAAAAGTGCGCCGTTTCCGATGCGCCTGTGGCCTGGCAATTTGAGCCAGTGAATATTAAACATGTTTGTATTAAACAATGTTGTTAAAAATTATTGAATCTGATGGTTCGTTTATGGTAAGATACGCACCGTTATGAGAGATATCGGTAAAAAACCTTTTGAATACGGTTGCGTTGTCAAAGGCGACTTTTTCTGTCCGCGTCCTGACGTCGAGAAGACGTTGAAACGCCATATGGAGCTGGGGCAGAATGTCGTGGTCGTGGGCGAACGCAGAATGGGAAAGACGTCGCTGATCGTCTCGTCATTCTCCAAAATAAAGAAGGCGCGAGTCATATACGTCGATCTTCTGAATATCCGTACGATTTCCGATTTTTGCGACCGGGTGGCTTCCGCCGCTTCGCGCGTCGGCAAGGGCGAGTCGTTCATCCATCGCACGCTTTCTTTCCTTGCCCGACTCAGGCCGACGCTTTCCGTCGATCCCCAAAACGGAATGCCTGTAATTTCGGTGGATGCCCGCGTGGCGGAAGAGGAATCGTCTTTTGATGACGTTATTTCGATGATCGGGAAATTCGCCGAGAAGGAGCGTGTGATTGTCGTTTTCGATGAATTTCAGGATATCCTCAAGCTTGACCATCCGGATCGCGCATTGGCGAAATTGAGATCGAAGATACAATTTCTTTCCGATACGTGTTTTGTGTTCTCCGGCAGCGTCAGGCGTGACATGGTGTCCATTTTCACCGACTATGCCAGTCCGTTCTACAAGTCGGCGGCGACCTTGAGCGTCGGCGAGATTGACGATGGTGATTTCGTGGATTTTCTTCAGAAGCGTTTCCGGGTCGGGAACCGGACCGCTCCCCGGGAATTTTTGCTTAAAGTGCTCGATACCGCCAACAGGGTCACCGGCGATGTGCAGCAGTTGTGCGATGCCATCTGGATGGAGTCCGCCGATGGGGTGGTGCTTTCCGGCGGGGATTTGAAAAACGGGATAGACAGGGTACTCAAGCAGGAGGGCGCGGCGTTTGAGGTGCAGACGCGTACGCTTACCCGTTACCAGATGAAGGCGCTTTCCGGTATCGCAAGGTTTGGAGGTGCGCACGTTTTTTCGGCGGAGTTCATCGGCCGGGCGGGGCTTTCGTCGGCGCCTACGGCGAAGCGCGCGTTGGATAAGCTGATCGAACTTGGCATTCTGTATCTTCACGACAGGGAATACAAGATATTCAATCCATTCCTTCGCGAGTGGATGAAAAGGACATGACAATTCCCGCCGTTAGCTTCAAAATTTACAGTTGCTCTCCCCGGTTTTCCTCTGGCGCACCCGCGCAGATGCGTATGAAGGGTGAGTTAGGAGTTAGTCGCTAGTCGCTAGTGCCTGGTCAAATAGGAGGGGCAGCGTCCCCGCTGCCCGTGTTGCGTTGTACGCAGGACATGACACAACATCTGGAGTGTAAGTCTCCAGTGAGCCAGTTAGGGGGAATCAGATAGTCGAAGACAAGTTTATGTCCGTGAGGATGTGGATGAAGGAAGTCTAAGACGAAATTTGGAGGACACGAACAGAAAATGGATATAAGGCTCTTATGCGGGTAAGTTTGCCATACAAAACAAAGCCCAATCCCTAACCGTAGCAGAAGGGGGAATGAAGGGTCAGAGCTTATTGATACAGTAAAATTGATACAGTAGCCGAGTTTTTGGTATAATGTCCACATGAGAAAGAA
>JAGBFY010000072.1 GCA_017936245.1 Kiritimatiellia bacterium | reverse complement strand
TACCCCATCACTCTTCCAGATGGAGGAAATATGCAGGGAGATGAAGGCCAGAAAAATGGATACACCTCTGTTCATCGGAGGAGCGACGAGATTTGAACTCGTGACCTTTTGCACCCCAAGCAAACGCGCTACCAGACTGCGCTACGCCCCGACAGTGTGTCAAAAACGGCACGCATTATATCAAAACGCATTTTGAAGCGCAAGAGGTTCCAAGGAAGTTCTTGCACCAAACAGGAGAATAAAGGAAAATGAGCTACACAGAAGCGAAAAAGAAGTATGGCGCCCTTGGCGTCGATGCCGAAAAGGCCATAAAGGAACTCGCGAAGATTCCCGTTTCCATGCACTGTTGGCAGGGAGACGACGTGACAGGATTCGAGAACGCAGGAGCTCTCACCGGCGGCATTCAGTCCACCGGCAACTACCCGGGCAAGGCGCGTACGCCGGAAGAACTGATGGCAGATCTTGAACTGGCTCTCAAGCTCATCCCCGGCAAGCACCGTGTGAACCTCCATGCGTGCTACGCGATCTTCGAGGACGGCAAGAAAGTCGACCGTGACAAGCTCGAACCCAAGCACTTCAAGAAGTGGGTGGACTTCGCCAAGCGCAACAAGATTGGCCTCGACTTCAACCCCACCTTCTTCTCCCATCCCCTCGCCGACCAGCTCACGCTCTCCTCGGAGGATCCGAAGGTCCGCGCGTTCTGGGTGCGCCATGGCATTGCATGCCTTAAGATCGCCGAATATTTCGGCAAGGAGCTCGGCACGCCCTGCGCCTGCAACTTCTGGGTTCCCGACGGATACAAGGACGACCCCTCAGACCGCATGGGTCCGCGCAAGCGCTTGAAAGACTCCTATGACAAGATCTTCAAGTACAAGTACAACAAGAAGTACGTGACCGCCACCGTTGAATCCAAGCTGTACGGCATCGGTGTCGAATCCTACACCGTCGGCTCGCACGAGTTCTACATGAACTATGCGGCGAAGAACAACCTTCTCTGTCTGCTCGACATGGGGCACTTCCACCCGACGGAGCTCATCGCCGACAAGATCAGCTCGCTTCTGCTCTTCTCCGGCAAGGTTGCGTTCCACGTAAGCCGCGGCGTCCGTTGGGACTCCGATCACGTGATCCGTCTCGACGACTCCGTGAAGGCGGCAGCCGAGGAAATCATCCGCAACGGACATGAGAACTTCCTCATCGCGCTTGACTACTTCGACGCGTCCATCAACCGCATAGCCGCACTCGTTCTCGGAATGCGCAACATGCAGAAGGCGCTTCTGCTCGGTCTCCTCCAGCCGCAGGACACGCTCAAGGCTCTGCAGGACGCCCGCCAGTACACTGAACAGCTTGTTCTTCAGGAAGAGCTCAAGAGCTATCCCTGGAACGAGGTCTGGGCGGAATTCTGCCGCCGCGAGAAGAAGGCTGCCGACGAATGCTGGATGGCGGATGTTCTCAAGTATCAGAGAGACGTGCTCTCCGCGCGCTAACAGTACAGTAAAATAATGATAATTTGCCTGGCCGCCAGCAACGGCGGCCAGGCAGGGAGACTGCAATAACATGACGAGAAGGTTTTTTGTCGCCGTCCTGTCGGCGATCACCCTGTGTGGATGCGCTTTGAATACAGGCTCAACCGCATCTTCACTCTACCCCAAGAACGCCACGCTTAAGACTGCAGGCGGTCCGCTTGTACAGGCGCATCGCGGCAGCAGGGGCGAATACGAAGACAACGCCGCCGGTGGCTTCAGATGGTGTCT
>JAGBFY010000071.1 GCA_017936245.1 Kiritimatiellia bacterium | reverse complement strand
GGCGCGTGGCGGCGGAGCTGATGTGTTCGCCGTCATCACTGGCTACGGGTCGTCCGGCGGCACGGCGATGATCAAGAGCGCCGTGCTTGCCGCCTGCCGGAAATACAGGCGGCAGAACCATATACGTGGCTTTCTTGACGGAGAATATGCCGGGGACATCTTCTCCGCGCAGTATCTTTCGTTTCCCGAGGCATCGCGCATCCCTGTTTTCTACAAACGGTTCCCCAATCCCGGTCTCGTGTTCATCTGCGTGTGATATAATAATAGGCATCTTGAAAGAAAAAGGAAAAGAAATGAAAAAGATATTAGTTGGTGTTTCGGCATTTTATGTGGCTTTTGCCGCATTTGCTGATGTTATCGTGATGAAGTCCGGTGCGAAGTTCATCGGTACGGTGAAGCATATCTCTGGCGGAACCATTGAGTTCTCGTCTGAGGATGTCGGTGACATCAAGATTAAGCAGGATAATGTGGTTTCCATGACCACCGATGCCGCAAAGCCGGTTGAGTATGTCGATGAGAGCGAAGCTTCGGGTGTGGTCGCCTGCTCAAATGGCGTATATTCGTTGGACGGCAAGGATCTTGACATGAAGCAGGTCAAGGCTGTAGTGCCGAAGAAGGAGAGCTGGCACGGAAGCGTGAACCTCTCCGCCAGCGCCGCGCGCGGAAACACTGTGTCCGAGACGGTGACGCTTATGGCTGATGCCGCCCGCCGCTGGGAGAACGATCGTTTCACCGCCGCCGCCGCGTATTACTTCGCTCAGTCGGGCGACGACAAGGAGAGCAAGCAGAAGACGGACGACCGCTTTGAGATACTGGCTCAGGAAGACCATTTCTGGACGAAGATGTTCTACTCCTATGTAAACGGCAAATATGAGTATGACCGCATCATGAACCTTGACTACCGTCTGCGTCTCGGCGCCGGTCTCGGTCTCCAGTGGCTTGAGGGACGTTCCTTTGACGGGCTCGGCACCTGGAGCTTCAACCAGGAACTTGGTGCCTCCTGGGTCAAGGAACGCTATGAGTCCGCCTTCACTGACGACTATGCGGCGTTCCGCTATGCCCATCATCTCGCATGGGATCCCGGTTGGCTTGACGGCTTCAAGTTCACCCACAACTTTGAATACCTGCCGGATACGGCGGATTGGGCCGACAACTACATCATCGACAGCGATTTTGGCTTCACCTATGCCTTCAAGGCCAACTGGCAGCTGCTCGGCAAGATCGAGTGGGATTACAAGAGCCAGGTTGCCGAAGGCACTAAGCATTCCGACCTTCGCTATACGCTCGGTCTTGGCTACAAGTGGTAAGAACGGATAGTGACGATCAAGGGACGGGGAATGGGATGAGAATTGCAATTGGCTATCCTCCTCTGCCGAGCGAGAAAGGGGTTCCGCTTCTTTCCCAGAACAGGCAGTTCCAGTGGTTCTCCCGCCCCACGTACATATTTCCGGTCGTGCCGGCGACGGCGGCGACCATGCTGAAAGCCGCAGGACATGAGGTCCTGTGGCTTGATGGCATCGCGGAGGAGCTGACTCCGGAGGAGTTCGACAGACGTCTGGCGGAGTTCTGTCCTGACTATGTCGTCCTTGAGACGAAGACACCCGTCGTTAAGCGCCACTGGAAGTGGATTGACGGACATAGGGGCGGCAGTCTGTCGTCGACGAAGTATATCCTTGTCAGTGACCATGTTACCGCGATGCCGGATGAGACGATGGAGAACTGCGCCGTCGATTTTATCCTGACCGGCGGCGATTGGGATTTCCTGCTGATGAACCTTGTCGCATCCAAAGGCGATGAGAGAAACTACGAGCCGGGCATATGGTATCGTGGTGGCGATGGCTCCGTAAAGAACACCGGACGTTTCCAGCTTAACCACGACCTTAAGACTACGCCCTGGATCGACCGCGATCTCTGCAAGTGGAAGCTGTATGCTGAGAAGAACGGCAATTTCCGTCGGACACCCGGCACGTACATAATGTCCGGACGCGACTGCTGGCATGCAAAATGCACTTTTTGCAGCTGGACGACGCTCTATCCCACCTACCGTACTCGCGATCCCCGCGATGTTGTGGATGAGATCGAGAACCTTGTCGAAAAATACGGCGTGAAGGAGATCATGGACGATTCCGGCTCTTTCCCTGTCGGACGGTTCATGGAGATATTCTGCGATGAGATGGTCAAGCGCGGTCTCAACAAGAAAGTCCGCATCGACTGCAACATGCGCTTCGGACGTCTGACGGCCGCAGATTACAGCATGATGCGCAAGGCAGGTTTCCGTCTTGTTCTTTTCGGAGTGGAGTCCGCCAACCAGGTTACGCTCGACAGGTTCGTGAAAGCTCTCAAGGTTGAGGATATCGAGCGGGGAGCGAAATGGGCTAGCGAAGCCGGGCTTGATGTACACCTTACATTCATGTTCGGCCATGCATGGGAAGGCAAGGCGGAGATCGCAAACACGGTGAAGCTTGCACGGCGGATGCTTGCCAAGGGATACGCTTCAACCTTGCAGTGCACTCTTACAATCCCCTATCCAGGAACACCGCTTTTCAACGAGCTCAGGGCTGCGGACGGTCTGACCTCTCTCGACTGGGACGAGTATGATATGCGCCGTGCCATCACGAAGACTCCGCTTGCGACGGAAGAGGAGATCAAGTGTGCCATACGTGATGTCTATCGCGGTTTTCTTCAGCCTGCCGCGCTGTGGCGGAGATTGACTTCTACGCGCACGCTTTTCGATTTTTCGTTCTATTATCGTGGAGTCCGTTCGCTGCTTGGACATCTCCTTGATTTCCGTGGCGGACATGGTTCGAAAGGGAAGTGCCAATGATAGGCTTGAGTGAGCGTCAGAGGAAATGGGCGGCGGCCGGCATCACCACGGTTGCAGTGACGGTCGTCAGCGCATTTGTGCTTGGGATATGCTGGGCATTGCTGAAGGTTGTCGATCTGGCTGCGCCTGCGCTGGTTCCAGTTGTTCTCGGGGTGCTGCTCGCGATGTTCTTCAAGCCGTATTTCGGCTGGTTTCTGAAACGTCTCCGGAATCCCACCCTTTCGTTTGTGGCGATGTCGCTTACGGTGCTGATTCCCGCAGGACTCGTCCTGTGGCTTGTCGGCTCCATGATTGTCGAGCAGATATCGGCATTCATCGCGGCGGCGCCGACCATTGTCGCCAGGGCGAGTGAATGGTGCCAGGTTAGACACCCCGGACTGTATGCCGGCCTTGTTAAGTTTGGGGTTCCGGAGGATATGCTTCTTTTCTTCACGAACCCTGCGCAGTTCTCGCACGACATGATATCCCAGTTCGGTTCCCAGTACGGAGTGAAGGCGATTAAGGCGAGCTTCAGTCTTATGAAATACTTCACATGGGTTGTCGGCGGGCTTGTGACTACAATCTTTTTCGTTTACTTTCTGATGAAGCCTGAGGTCCATGGCCGAGACTGCGTTAGGCAGATGCCGTTCCTCAAAGAGGAGACCCGCAACTTCGTGGCGGCGCAGATAGATTCGTTCTTTGAGATTATCGTCTCTTTCCTCCAGCGCCAGGTTGTGATCTGCCTGATCGAGGGCGCGCTTTACGGTCTGGGCTTCACGCTTGTCGGTCTTCCGTACGGATTCGTGATAGGATTCCTTCTTGGCGTGATAAACCTCGTTCCGCTTCTTGGGACAGTCATATGTCTGCCGGTCGCGCTTCTCTTGGCGTTTTTCGGTGATGGCGGAAGCACGCTGCGCCTTGTCGGCGTCACCGGGGTGTGGGCGTGCGGACAGTTTGCGGACGGCTATGCAATCACGCCTCTCATCCAGGGTAATCGTACAGGGCTTGGCTTTGCCGGAGTCATATTCTCGTTCGTTTTCTGGAGTGCTGTGTTCCAGTCGTTCATTGGTCTGCTGCTGGCGATTCCTCTGTCGGCATTCTGCCTGGTGCTCTGGCGCACGGTCAAGGAAAAGTACATCAAGGAAGTGATTTAAAGGCATCGCTGATTTTGGATTTTGGTTGAAAAAAAAAATCATTTTGGTATATTTCCCTCCTGTAGAAAAAGTTTGTTAGGAGGAGATATGGCAAAGAACAGGGAAAACACCTTCGGTGATGTCTGCCGCGTTTTTGCGGCAGGGATTCTGCTGCCTATTATTGCGATTGGCGCCGAAGGTTCGAAAAGCGATGCGACATTTGTATTCCTTCAGCCTGAGACGAGTTCATTCTGGCGCACGGCGACAAACAGTACGATGACAATTCCCGTTTATCATCCGAAGGGTGCTGCAAAGGCCAATCTTCTGGTGGAGGGAATGCAGTATTCAAAAACCTACTACGGCATCACGGCGCAAAGCGTTGATATTGAACTTCCCGCACCTGCGAATGAGCGCACTGAGAACGTCTATACGCTCACACTTTCGTTTGATGACGGCACAGTTCAAACCGCAAAACTTGGAGCTGTCCGCGGATATGCGAAAGATGCTGCAGGCGTTGCGCGGTGCGTGATTCCGGAAGAGTCGGCCTCCTGGAAGAAATTCAAGTACCGTGCGGTGCTGCCGGTTCCGTACGGAATGAAAAATCTCACCCTTTGCCTGAACGGCGCAGAACCTCAGCCTTTGGAGACTGATGGTGCGCAAGGCTGGTACGGACTTGAGGGGATAAAGCGAAACGACAGCCTCGACTTCACCTATGAGCTGAACGGAATGCCGTACGCGCTTTCTCTTGTCGGCGGCGGTGATGGTTTCTTTTTCATAATGAAGTGATTGACCTTTGAAAGGAATGAAACAATGAAAGCAACAACGGTATTTACGGCAATGATGGCGGCGGCTTCGCTCGGTGCGGCACAGATTGACGAGGTGATTGTGCGTCAGCAGTGGCCTTGGTCAACGGATGTGAAGGTCGAATACAAGATTTCCGGTGTAACATCACCGGTCAATGTAGGCGTGAAGGTCTATGATGGAGAGGAAGAGCTTGTATCGGAGAACCTTTCCAAATCGCTTACAGGCGACATCTACGGAATATCGAAGGATGGCGTGGGGACAATCGTCATCGATCCCGTGAAAGCGTTCGGAACCGCAAGGAAGGTTTTGGCAAACTTCAAGGTGGAACTTGTGCTTTCTGATTCGGCGGCAAACATCAATGAGGTTCTCTACAAGGTATACAATCTTGAAAATGGCGACTGCCAGGATGTGACCCGTGCCCAGCTTTTGAACGGAGAGATGGGAACGATCGAGACCGATTATTCCAAATTCACGGGCTACAACACTCCGGTCTCAGACGTGATCATCTGGACGGAGGTCACTAACGACGTCAGGTACGCCACGACGCATATCGTGCTGCGCAAGATTCCGGCGAAGGGCCAGACATTTACAATGGGTTCACCGGAAGGTGAACTGGGGCGCAAAGATACAGATGTGTCCACTACGAACAAGGTTACCGTGTACGGACGCGAAACACAGCACGATGTCACTTTAACGAAGGACTTCTACATTGGCGTGTTTGAAGTGACACAATATCAGTATTGGAAGGTGACAGGACTTTGGCCGAGCAGGTATTCATTGGAGACATGCAGGAATACCCGTCCTGTCGAACAGGTTAGTTATGACAATATCCGCGGTGCCTCTGGTGCCGGTACGACATGGCCCACGAACGATACGCACGAAGTGCTTGCAACTTCATTTCTTGGCAAGCTTCGTGCATCGCTCAGTTCTTGTGGATCGCCGAAGATTGACATTCCGACTGAGGCGCAGTGGGAATACGCCTGCCGCGCTAAGACGGCTACGGGTTGGTATAACGGTTTTTCACCAGCCGATGCATACTACTACAATGCTCCGGCAAATCTCAAGGCCATTGCACGATTCAACATGAACGGCGGATATTATGACAAGACGGATCATAAGATTGCAAACGCTGACGAAGCCAAGACTCTTGATACAAACATTGGAACGGCGCGTGTGGGAACATATAAGCCAAATGCCTGGGGGTTGTATGATATGCTCGGCAATGTGCAGGAATGGTGTCTTGATTGGTATGATATGTTTACGGACAACGAAGTGATGGATCCGAAGGGACCAGAAAAGGACGTTGCGTTTATTAGTCAGTACGGGTATCCACAGCGCGTTCAGCGAGGAGGCAGTTACAGTATGGCTCATCATGAACTTCGCGCCGCTTACAGAACTCGGGACACCTGGACAGGTCCGTCAGCTCCATACATGAACGGCTTCAGACTTTGCCTTACGGTGGAGGACGGACAGTGAATCCATTGTCGTTTGCAGCCGTCACCATCCTTTCCGGTGGCTTATCCACTTTTGCTGCAGATATTTTCCGTGACGATTTCGAGAGTGGAGCAGATAGATGGAAACTGCCGACCAGTCAGTGGAAGGTGGTCGATGGCGCGGGGCTTGACGGATCCCGCGCACTTGTACTCGAATATGCAAAAGGTGAAATCCCCAAATGGCTGGAGCGCAACGAGATGGTTCCGGTTGAGCCGGGCGAGGCGTATCGCTTCGAGGCGTGGGTGAACGAATCGGAGTTCAAGGCCAAGGACCGTCCCGTTTCGGTAAGTTTTGCTGTATATGATTCCAAGAGCCGTCTTCTGCGAGGGGCGGGTGCGGGTTCAGCTCGGATAGCGGACAACATCATCCGAAAGGATGGATTCTGCCGCGTCGAGGGTACGACGCGTCCATTGCCGATGAACGCAAGCAAGGGACGTTTTTACATTTGGGCGAAGGAGGGCTCCCATGGTCGTGTTGCGTTTGACGGGTTCCGAATATATCCTGTTGCCGTGAATGCTCTGGAGTCCCTTTGCTGTTCGGCATACCGCAATGAGGCTGCGGAAGGTACGGTTGGCTTTTCTGCAGGATATGCGGTCAATGAACTGAAGCATGACGTTAAACGCCTTCGAGCGGAATTGCGGTATCTTTCACAGGAAGGCGAGAAAGTGGCGCTTGGAACGCTGTCTAACGGTGTTGCGTCTGTACAGCTCCCAGTAGAGGTATTCGCGTTTGGAACGAACAAGGTAAGCATGTCGCTCAAGATCGGCGAGAAGACGCTAGGCCAGATGGACTGTGGGTTTGCCCGGTTGAAGCGTCTTCCGCAGCGCAAGGTATGGTTCGACAGGTATGGCCGCACGATTCTGGACGGCAAGCCATTCTTTCCTCTCGGAATGTACTGGAACGACGTGAATGCCGCCGATCTTGCGGTCTATACGAACACGGCCTTCAACTGTCTTATGCCATACAAGCGTCCGGACGAAAAGAAGATGGACATGTGCGCCGCCGCCGGGATTAAGGTCATATATCCGATATGCGGCTTCTATGAGCTGATGGCAAGCACGAACGTGCAGAAGGCTGCCCGCTATCGCGCAAACTACATTGATGGTCTTGTTGAAAAGTTCCGTTCGCATCCTGCGACTTTGGCGTGGTATCTTGCCGACGAACTGCCCTCGGTTTATGCTAAGCATCTTGAAGACAGGCGACAGATGTGCCATCGGCTTGATCCGGATCATCCCACATGGATATGTATCAACAATCCGGCGGTTGTGCGTCTGCATGTGAACGGTTATGATGCTGTCGGCATGGACCCGTATCCGGTGGGAAGCCCTTGGGGTGACGGAAATCTTGGCATGGCTGCCGATTGGGCGCTTAAGGCTCGGTGCGGAATGTATGGCTACCGTCCGATGTGGCAGATACCTCAGGCGTTCGACTGGTCTCACTACGTGAAGAACACGTATGCCGGACAAGGCAAGGATTGGAAAAAGCCGAAGAACATGCGCATGCCGACGCGCGAGGAAATGGGCTCCATGACCTGGCAGGCTATCGCCGCCGGTGCGAACGGAATCGTATACTATTATTTCGAGGACGCCTACCGTCGCGGGGCGACGGACGAGGAAAAGGCGCGGCGTTGGGCGGACGTATGCGCAGTTGCCCGGGATGTGAAGGGAAAAGAGTCTGTCATCCTTGCCGAGCCCGGTCCTGAACCGGCGTATGATCCGAAGTCGGTTGTTTGCCGTACCTGGCGAATGAAGGATGGTTCGGTTCATCTGCTTGTGTGCAGCGTTGTGAATAAGAGTGTGGAGGTAGAAGTGTCTGTCGGAGCGAAAACCGTTAGTGTATCGGTCGCTCCGTTTGGTGTTGAGTGGGTGAATCTGTAAAGTGAATCGCAGAAGCGAAGGAGTTGAAAGCCTATAAAGCGTCGATGGCTGTATCTGAGCAATTGACGTAGTGTAGGCTACAGCATATCCTTTGCAGAGATCGGCTGCGTCCATGCAATTGGGAAGTTCGGCTCGCGGTTGTTTGTGTTGGCGTTGTGCGGAGACGCCACTTTTGCACGAACGTAGAGATCGTCCGGTTGCATGGTGTAGCTTGCGGTGCGCCCTTTGACTGTCTTGAATACGCTGCCGATTTTGTCGGAGTAGCGTTCAACCGTGCGGTGCATTGAGAAGTGTCTGCTTTCCAGCCACTTGTTGGGCTTGCCTTTGATCTCCCATTTCACGATTTCCTGCACCGATGTATCGACGCCTTTTTTCGAGCCGATGAATTCTATTCTGCAGTCGTCTCCGAATGAGGGATCGACTTCGACCGACAACGTGCGTGTGGTGCGGTCAAAGTGTACGCTCGCTAGGTTGAGACCGGTTGAAGCGTAGAAGTCGCCACGGTGGAACGCCTCGATTATGTCCGGAATTGTAAGCTCTTTTGCCAGAACCTGTACATATCCTGCCTTGCGTTTTGTTTGCTTTCGCATGGGGGTGTAACCGTGTATGTCATTGCATGCGAGGCCATATATCAGAGGCTGTCCCTTGATTGCGCGCATTGTGTTCACGACATCCCACCATTTGTCGTGGGTGAACTCCATGCCCGGGAGGTTGAAGCGCGGCATGGAGCCGGAGTTGCACACTTCGAAGAATCTGATGTCCGTACGTTCGGCTATTATGTGCGGCTGGACGTCATAGCTGACCCAAAGCGGATGGTTGAGGGTCATTATCGATGTACGGGCATCGCCGACGTTGCGTCTGTATTCGTCGCTAATCCAGTCCAGACATTCTGTGACCGTGCGTTCGTTTTTTGCTCGGCACGGTTTTGGATAGTTGATGAAATTGCAGTGGAGCTCCTTGCCGGCTGTCGGAGCCGCCGACACCTCATTGCCTCCGATTGTCAGGAAGCGCCCAGGCTCATCAAGAAGCTTTGCGATTTCTTCGATAGATGCAGAGATGTAGCATTCGCGTCCTTTATCGTCCTGCACTGTGCGGCAGAGTTCGAGACCGGGGAAGTCGCGTCCGAAGTTCGTGCGCATTTCCTGTGATATCTTCTTGCCTTTGTGCGAATCGACAGGGATCGGTTTTTGTGGCTCGGCAGAAGAGACATTGTGGTCGGAGAAACTGATGAAATGATAGCCGTCCCGCTTGAAAAGGGCCGCCGCCTCAATGGGGAATGTGTCGCCATCGGAACGGATGGTGTGCATATGGGTGTTTCCCTTGTACCACTTCCGTCCTGAGGTATTGCCCGAATATGGAATGTTTCCGGAAACGGGGCTGTGCGCCGCTGCGAGGGGACGTGCCGCCATGGAAATGGCGCTTGCGCCCAGTCCCGCAACAAAATACCGCCGTCCGACAGAGGCGAATACATCATCAGCATAATTGTGTCTCATGTTTTTCATTATACCATAGTTTTGAGAGGCGCTTGAAAACATAACGCGAATTTGATATCGGCATGCGGGATGCCCATCTCTGGCTGGTTTGCGGCTGCATCTAAATGATGCATTTTGATGCTGGATAATGTGATATAATCCACGGGAAAATAACAGAAGGAGTGTCATGGACAGCAAACTTTACATAAATCCGCCGCTTGTGGACCGTGCGTACCACTGGGAGGGCAAGAAGCAGCCCCGTACACGCAAGGAGTTGGATGCGTTTTTCAAGAGCGCGGCAATACGCAAGGTCAAACAGGATATTTGCGAGATGGGGCGGCGCATCTACGCCAAGGGGTACACTGACGGCAACGGCGGAAACCTTTCCGTCCGCGTGGGCGAGGATCTCGTCCTGTGTTCTCCTACCCTTTGCTGCAAGGGATTTATGAAGGAAGAGGATATATGCCTTGTGGACATGAACGCCGGACAGCTCTGCGGCTACCGTCCGCGCACTTCTGAGGTCAAGGTGCATATCGCGATGATGAAGGCGACCGGCATGAACGCCTGCATGCACTGCCATCCTCCGCACTGCAATGCTTTCATCTTCGCCGGACAGGTTCCGCCGAACGGGATCAATCCTGAGGCAGACATCTTCCTTGGGCAGATCCCTCTTGCTCCGTATGGGACTCCCGGCACGGACGAGGTTGCGGAGAACGTCGCGGAGGCGGCGAAGAAGTCCAACGTCGTGTTCATGGAGAACCATGGAATCGTGTGCGGCGGACGCGACATTGAAGAGGCGGAGTGGTTCGCCGAGAACGCCGATGCGTTCTGCCAGTGCTGTCTGCTCGCAGGACTTCACAGGAAACCGCTCCAGCAGGTCGGCAAGAAGAGCGTTCAGGACTTCCTCGCCATCCGCAAGGCCATGGGGCTTGCGATCCCTGAAGGTCAGCCGCTCTACAATACCCAGACATACGCCGGCTACAAGATGAAGCGGGTCGGAAAGTAGCTAGCCGCCTGTCATGAGCCGCTTGCGTATCAAGGATGAGGGCGCGGGATTCGTGATATAATACGTTGCCATGCGGATTATAGATTGCGATTATTTCATTGTCGGTTCGGGAATGAGCGGTCTGATGACAGCTCTTCATCTCGCGCCGCACGGAAAGGTCGTGCTTGCCACCAAGCGCGGCCTTGCCGACTGCAACACAAACTTCGCACAGGGCGGCATTTGCAGTGTGGCGGCGGAGGGGGATTCGTTCGCCGCCCACATGAAGGATACGCAGATAGCCGGTGCGGGACTTTGCACTGAGCGTGTGGTCGCCCGCATCGTCGCCGAGGCCCCGAAGGGGATTGCCGATCTCATCAAGTGTGGAGTCAAGTTCGCCAAGAAGCCAGACGGCTCCTGGGATCTTACGCGTGAGGGTGGGCACAGTGCGCGTCGCATATTCCATGCAGGGGACATCACCGGTGAGAAATGCGAGTCTGCAATGATCCGTACGGTGAAAAGCACTCCATCGATCGAGATTCTTGAGAACACCACGGTTATCGACCTGATTACCACCACGCGCAGGCTCGGGATGAAGAAGGCTCCTCATCAATGTGTGGGCGCCTATGTGATGGATACCGTTACGCAAGAGATTTTTGCGGTGTGTTCCCCAAACACGGTGCTTGCGACGGGCGGATGCGGAAAGGTGTATCTCTACACGTGCAATCCCGATACGGCAACAGGTGATGGCATTGCCCTTGCTTGGCGCGCCGGAGCCAAGATCGAGAACATGGAGTTCATCCAGTTCCATCCGACGTGTCTCTACCATTCGAACGCAAAGCGATTCCTTATTTCAGAGGCTGTGCGTGGTGAAGGTGCTGTGCTTGTGGACGCGAACGGCAAACCGTTCATGGAGAAGTACGATCCTCGCGGATCGCTTGCGCCCCGCGATATTGTTGCGCGTTCGATAGATTCTGAGATGAAGCGCACCGGTGCGCCCTGCATGTTCCTCGAGATAAGGAAGAAGGGAAAGACGTACCTGATGAAGCGTTTCCCGAACATCTACAGAAAATGTCTGTCGTTCGGAATAGATATGGCTAAGGATCTCATACCGATTGTTCCGGCGGCGCATTACTGCTGTGGCGGCATTCAGGCTACGGTGGATGGTCGTACAGGAGTGAAGGGACTCTCTGCAGTAGGCGAATGCGCATGTACAGGACTTCACGGAGCAAACCGTTTGGCTTCCAATTCGTTGATGGAGGCGGTGGTTTGCGCAAGGCTTACGGCTAAGCGCCTTACGGTGCATCCTGTGCGGCATGAACGCAAGATTGTCATCCCGCCATGGAAGACGGGCAAGGCCGTTGCCCCGGATGAGGCGGTACTGGTTTCCCATATGTGGGACGAAATCCGTCGCCTTATGTGGGACTATGTCGGAATCGTACGTACGGATAAGCGCCTCGCAAGGGCACTGCGCCGTCTGAAGACTCTCCGCAAGGAGATACGCGACTATTATTTCCGCTATCTGGTCACACCAGATACGCTTGAACTGCGCAACCTTGCGGTGTGTGCGGAATTGATTGTGAAGAGTGCACAGAAGCGGCGTGAATCCCGAGGTCTGCACTATACGCTGGATTGTCCGGAACTTTCCGAGAAGGCTGTATCCACTGTGCTTCCGGGCTACCGTGGCTGAAGGTCCTGCCATTGAGGGGATTGAAAGATGAAGAAGGTCGATTTGAGAGAAGAATGGTACGACGACAAGAAAAAAGTCTCGGTGGTTATTGTTGATGTTACCGAGTCCGCAAGAAAACTTGCGGCAGGTCATCTGTGCGGACCCGTGAGCGCATATTATCTCGCAAAGGCGCTAGCCTCCGCGGCATTGCTTGCGTCTGAGACGAGCGAGAAGGATGAGGCGTTGTCCATCCAGATGAAGTGCACAGGACCACTCGGTGGCTTCAATGTTGAATGTACGGCGGATGGTGCGCTTCGCGGATATACCGAAAAGAAGGTTCTCGACGAATTTGACGGAAACCCCGACCGGGACGACCGCAAAATCCTGGGATCTCAGCAGATTCAAGTGACCCGTTCGGTGCCTGGGCGCATCATCTCTCAGGGCATTTCAGGTTCGATAGATGGATATCTGGCAGGCGCCCTCCAGCGAAGGGCCTGCATATATCTCTCCGCCGAGACGAATCAGGAAGCCGAGGTGCTTCATGCTCGTGGTGTGCTGGTGGAGGCGTTGCCTGATTCGAAAGAGTCCGTTTCGGAATTCATCCCTGAACGGTTCGATGTCCCTTCCTTCGAACTGCTTGCGCAGATGGGTCTGCCGGATGCAAAGCCCGTTAAAACGGCGACATTGCGCTTTGAGTGCCGCTGCTCGCCGGAGCGTGCGGTTGCAATGCTTGGTGCTCTGGATGAGAAGGAGCGTGCCGAACTCCCACCCGAGATCGACATCACCTGCCATATGTGCGGCCGTACGTTCACCGTAAAGACGGCTTAACTGCAAAACATTCAACTGTTCGCACTGTCTGTGCCTGATCAGGGATGTATGGCAGTAGTTGATGCCCGTAATTCGCACCAAGCGGGCTGGCCGCCATCCCCGTTGTCCGCATCTTGCCCCTACCATGAATTGGTATTTCTTTTGCCCATGTCGGGCTCCTTTCTTTTGGTTGTGCACAACTCGCCCGCGGTACCCGCCGCAGACGAAATCCGGGTGCAAAAAAGCGCGTCGTTTCCGACGCGCTGATTGCAAAAATGCTATAATTGGAAGCAATTAGGGGTTTGTAAGATGGCAGCAGAGACTGAAAACCAGATTGTCGTGTATCAGCCGAACGAAACAATTCGGTTGGACGTCCGTCTCGAAAACGAGACCGTATGGCTGACGCAAAGTCAGATGGGGATGTTGTTTGGATGCAGTGTCGATAATATCGGGTTGCATTTGAAGAACATATATGCGGTAGGTGAATTGTCGCGAGAGTTAACTACCGAGGATTTCTCGGTAGTTCGGCAGGAAGGTTCCAGACGGGTTCGCAGAAATGTTACCTGTTACAATCTGGATGCCATAATTTCAGTCGGGTATCGGGTTAATTCGATACTTGGCGTCAAATTTCGCCAATGGGCAACGAACGTATTGAAAAGTTATCTTCTTCAAGGATACGCTGTCAACCAGCGGCTTAATCAGCTTGAAGACAAGGTGGATAGACGGTGGTTTTCGCATGAACGCGACATTGCCGATTTGAAAGAAAAGGTTGATTTCTTTGTGCAGACGCAGACGCCGCCTTTGCAGGGTGTGTTCTACGAGGGGCAGTTGTGGGATGCGTGTTCGCTTGTGGAGAAATTGATCGGAAGGGCGAAGAAGGATATCCTTCTGATCGACAGCTGGGTTGGCCCCGGAACGCTGGACATGCTCGCGAAGAAGCGCAAGGGCGTGAAGGTGGAGGTCGTTTCGTCGCCGCGCGGCAACAAGCTTGTGCAAAGCGATGTCGATAAGTTCAATGCCCAGTACGGCGGTCTTATGGTCAAGACCAGTCTGGCGTTCCACGACCGATTCCTGATCATCGACGGCAAAGAGCTTTATCTTATCGGTGCGTCGCTCAAAGATCTCGGCAGAAAGTGTTTTGGATTTACGAAGATGGATGCGGGCGAAATCGCCGGAATAAGGGCGAGGGTGTAGCAGTCACAGCTTGAGCAGGTGCTTGCGGTGGGAGACATCCACCGCCTCGGCGCGGTTTGAAACGCCGAGTTTCGTGTACAGCGCGTTGGCGATGTCCTCTACGCTATCGAGGCGGATTCCGAGCAGCGCGGCGATTTCCTTGTTCGATTTCCCGTGTGCTATTTCCGTGAGGACTTCGGTCTGTCTCGGGGAGAGTTTCGGCACCGGTGGACTTTCCGCCAGCTGGCGGCTCACGTCCGGCGATATGTAGGTTTCCCCAGCAGCGACTTTGCGGATGGCGGATACGATCATTGCATCGTCGGCGGTTTTCATCATCGCGCCTGAGGCGCCGGCTTCAAGAGTGTGCGCCAATGTGTGAATGTTTCCGGTTTCAGTTTTCAATTTCCAACGAAAGCGGCATGGCAAATTACCAACGGGCAACATTAGTAATTGATAACATCGCCGCTTGAAAAGGCGAGAATTCAGGGCGAGAAATGATGGATTATGTGAAATAGTGTAGTTCTGATTCCGGGATGTGTTGTGCGTTTCTGGTGGGATTCACTGTATGCGTGCGTAATGTCTGTATTCGCCCATTGTCATGCCAAATGTCAGCTTGAAGAGACGCTTCAGGTGGAATTCGTCGTTGAAGCCGCAGGTCTCGCCTATGCGCCCAAGTGGGATGTCGGTTTCTCCAAGGCGCTTTTTCACAAGCTCAAGTCGGATCCGCTGGAGTTCATGTGCGGCCGTGGTGTCGAGCACCATGCGGAAATGCTTCTCCAGCAGACGCCTTGAAGTGCCGGAGGCGGCGACTATATCATCGATCCTTATCGGCTCGGCTGCGTTTCTGCGCATGAATTCGCATGCAAGCACCACGCTTCTCATTG
>JAGBFY010000070.1 GCA_017936245.1 Kiritimatiellia bacterium | reverse complement strand
GTACGTCCCGAAAGATGCCAATCCATCCCTTCAACCTTACCCCACTCGTATCCCGCCTTAGCACGGGCATTGTACTGCGGAATCTGACGCGCATACGAAAAGAGAAGCGCGACAGCATGCTCTGCAACGCACTCGGCAATGGACTCAGGAGTGTTGTACACATCGACACCATGGGCCTTTGCCCAATCGACGGGCAACGCATCCAGTCCCGACCCGGAACGCATGAGAGCCTTCACATTCGGCATTCTCTCCAACGCCTCGGGCTTCAGGCACAGATTCGGACCAAACATCCAAAGCACCTCCGCATCAGGGAATGTCTCAAGCAAAGCTTCCGGCGTTTCGCACCGCTTCGCGCGGAAGTCGGCAAATTCCGAAATTGCCTCAGCGGTCTCTTCCGGCAGACGCTCAACGCCCGATGTTACAAGACGGACTTTTATCTTATCGTTCATTTGGCTTTTCTTCATTTGATGTTCGATTCTTCATCAGTTGCCCGCGCCGAACGTGCGGTCGGCGAAATCAAGCGCCCACTTCCAGTCATAAGGCGACAACCCGTGGCATTCGGTGCGCCGTACAAAACCGAACGGAGGCCTTGCTGCGCAATCGCTGTACTCGGGCGGCATCTCGTCGAGCCCCAACCCTTTCCCCGTCAGGAACTCCCATACGGGCGACGCCGCCTTTGCGGCCAGAAACTCCCCCTTAGGATCGAACCAGAGTTTGTGGTAGCATTCGAGCAGAAGCGCACGCGGGGCGACACAGGCAAGCAGAAGATGCTGATCGAACTGCTGACTCTTTGGATCATCCATGTATTTCCACACCCCCTTGCAATACCAATGTGCCATAGAAAGACGCTGCCCCGCAAGGGTCTCGCCGAAATTGCGCTTCATCAACTGCACTCCCACTGCGCCTGTCTGATTAGGCACGCACACCTTGAACCGCTCGTCATATGCGGCGGCAAGCAGAGCTGCCTTGCCCAACCGTGATGAACCGATCACCATGTTACGTCCGGCATCGATCTCGGCTATCCTTTCGGCGAGGTCAAGACCACGGCACAGTCCCCATGCCCAAGCCATGAGAGCGCCTGTATTGTCCATGGCATTCGGATCTCGCCTGCCCCAGAGTTCGCATACCCCATCAAAATAGTTTCCGCCGCGCTTGGCACCGTCGGATGTTATCTGGGTATAGTGCGCAGACATGAACGCATATCCGCGGGCGGCAAACTCGCCGAGCGGAAGCACGTAGTGGTTTGTCCTGCCGGAGGCAACCAGATCATTCCCCTTGTAGTTCAGATGCAGAATGACAGGGCACGGGCGCCTGGCGTATTTCGGCACGAACACGATCCAATCAATCACAGGACCCGTCTTATCCTTGCGGAACCACATCCGGTAGCGGCGTTCCACGGCAAAGCGGTCCTCCGTGAGCTTTTCGGAGATAAGTTCCGTCTCAAAAGCATCAGGTCTGGGCGGCATCCGGCCATAGACCTCGCTCTCAAAAAGTTTTAAAAGCTCTTTCCGGCGTTCAGCCCAATCGGAGGCGCTCTTCACCTTTCTGCCGTCAATGAACGTCAACGGATCTTCAAGAGTGTATGTTCCCTCGCCCGCCTTTGATTCGTCGTAGTTGAACTCCACATATTCCGTACGATCTTCGTTCGAATAGAATCGCTTGGCGTTGCTCTCGGGTGTACCGGGCTCGAAATCAATGTGCGTGGTACGCCGTTTTACGAACTCGCGTTCCTCATCCGTCACCCACCAGCACCTGTTGGTCTGCGCAGCCATACATGCGCCACCCGTCAGAACCGCCGCTAATATGACTTTTTGCCTATGTGGAATCCTCATCTCTCTTTTCCTTTCTCAGACATTGACTCTCATTATATCAATTCTTGAGACCGGACATACAAAACACACTTTCATCGTATCGCTCATTTCAATCACTTGCGCTCCATTACAAAGACATCCCGTTCCGGCGGCGTGTAGCCGTGCGTAGCACCCTGCGACCATTTGATCATCTTCGAACACGTCAGATTATTGTAGAACACCGCAACCCCCGTAGGCGGACAGGTATAGTCTCCAATACCAGCATGCGTAACGGCCACGCGGCAGCCCTTCGGGATGAGGCGCGCCATATTGACAGGATCGTAATAGCCGAGCGCAGGCACCCACTGGACATACCATTCGCCGTGGTTGCGGCCAATTGATGTGCCGCCAATGTCGCAGCACCATGGAATCTGAACCATCGCGCTCGTCACGCCGGGCACAAGCGCCGCGGCCCAAATGGCCTGCAAACCGCCTTGACTCGCGCCTGTCACGATAAAATCCTTGCCGTTCCATTCGGGACGCGACTTGAGATATTCCGCACCGCGCATCACCCGGTATGTCATGCCGCAGAAGTATGCGGTTTCGGGATCGGAATTCTGCTTGGGATCGAATCCGTGCGTATGGCCGTTCGACATAGTCTTCCTGCGTTCGGCAGAATAGTACGAAGACTCGCGATTGAGCTCAAACCCGTGCGCACTCAGCATCAAATGCACGACATCACCCTTCTCGCGTTTGCAATCCGGAACACCCCAAGCCTTTCTCCCCCAGCTTGCGCCATAGCCGTGGAACGACATCCGCGCAGGATACTTGCCCTCTTTCACAGGAACGATGAGATAACCGGTTGCGGGCTTCGGACCTGCGCACGGCACAGACACCATATATATCTTCACTTTCGGATTGGAACTCGCCACCTCTTCGCACTTCGCACCATTCATCGATACCGCCGCAAGCGTGGCCTTGTGACGCTTCCAGAAATCCTCGAAGTCCGCAGGCGGCGGAACAGCCTGACGGATTGCATCAACATCAACACCGGCACCGCCATCGAAATATACACCGCCCGGATAGCCGCCGGGGCGCCCCTTATTCAGAGGCTTGCCGTCCGGCGACCACGAGGTGCCGTCAGGATTGCTGACGATAGCGTGGATCCTCACAAAACCCGGACGGTCAAGAGAGGTTTTGATTACAAGCGGCTTGCCGGGATCTGCTGGTGCCTTGCCCGTCTCCTTTTTCCCATCATCCCCTGTGCGTTCCCAGACAATCTCCAGTCCTTTCGGAAGCGACTGGGCGCGTTCAAGCGTAAGAGTGAACGTCATCGTCTCCCCTGACCCGTACTCTATCGGCGACTTGTCGGTCGTTCCCTTCATCCATGGCTTTGCCGAAGGCGCTGCCGCAACGCAAAATGCCATCGCAGAAAGAACAACGGTCAACATCCTTTTCATTTCAAAAACATTCCTTCCCTGATTCATTCGCCGCGAACCTTGTCGCATTCCGCCTTGAATGTGCGGATACCTGAGGCCATAGCGCCCCAGTCGCTGATACCTGCGAACCAGTCGACTCCGCGCGCCTTCCAGCGAGGAAAATCACCGGCAGCGGTCCCAAGCCACTTCCCAGCCTTCTTGATCTTGGCTGCGACCTCGTCGATGATCTTGTTCAGCTCCGGATCGTTCATCTGATTGAGGATACCCATGGATCCTGAAAGGTCGCACGGTCCGATGCAGAACGAATCAACGCCTGGAACTTTGAGTATCGCATCAAGATTCTTGACCGCGTCAATGTGTTCAATCTGGCATATCACAAGAGGCCACTTCTCCGATCGCTTCACGTAGTCGAAAAACTCATCGGCTCCATAGCGCACTGCACGGCGCACACCGCATCCGCGTATGCCTGTCGGAGGATAACGGCAGGCGGCAACGGCGGCTTCGGTCTGCTCCGCGGTATTGACCATAGGCACGATAATGCCGTCCGGAGCGAGATCAAGATACGGCTTGATCAGCATCGGTTCACAGGCACGAACGCGCACAAGCCCTGCACAGCCTGTTCCACGCAGTGCAATCAGATGCCTCTGCACATCCTGGATCGTATGCGGAGCATGTTCGGCATCAATCCACACAAAATCCATTCCACAATCACCAG
>JAGBFY010000069.1 GCA_017936245.1 Kiritimatiellia bacterium | reverse complement strand
TACCCACCTACGCACCCACACTTATGCACGAAGCCTCTGTTTTTTCATCTCGCGCAGGGTCGGGACGTTATATTTGAAATCCTCGTAGTTCCACCTTAAATCGTACGCGAGCTTCTTATTAATCAAAGTACCGTTTTTCTTGCCGGCGTTGACATTGAGGAACAGTCCGTCGATCGGCAGTTCATTGAGAAGGTCCGCGTGTTCCAGAACCTGCTTGGGAGACACGGCAAGCACATCCCAGCCGTGGGCAATAACCTTGACCCTCTGCCCCGCGCCGACGGCGCATATGCCGCATACCGCCACAGCAAAGGAAAACAACTGCATCTTCATTATGATTTCTCCTGTATTCTGTTTTTCTGTTTTGTTTCACTCTCTTCAAACTGACATGGCCGCATAGTCGAACTTCATGTCGAAGGACTGCACATTGGGCGTAACCTGGCGTCCATGTATTGCGGCTGGGCATTTCGCGACAGCGGGCGTCACATCGCGATAGAACGCCCCTTTCATTCCTTCAATGCGGATTCCGCCATCCTGGGAGAGCGTAATTACAGCGCTCAACGGATCTTTCCATATGAGCATGTTCTGCATATACACATATCTTCTTGTCTCCTCCGCGGGATACCCCTTGTGGACAGTGCCATACCAGAAATTGCTGGCTGAGTTGAGATCGAGATACACAATCCCGTCGAGCAGACGGAGATGATCGCAGTGGTAGTGTCCGTTTATGACGAGCCGCACTTTGCCGGGAGTACGTGCGTTGGCGTCGTTGAATATCTTCCGCACCGCCTCACGGTCCGGCGAACCGTCCTCCTCGCGCTCAAAGCTGGCATGGCTTGTTACAACGCACGGATGCGGCGACGACTCGATTGCCGCCTTGAGCCATTCGAGTTCCTCCGGCGGAACGCGGTTGAGGACATGCCCACCCGCGTTGAAATTCGGGGCGGGTTTCGATTTGTCGCCGTAGTGCCGCCATATGCCGTTGCAGTACGAGTTGTTCGTATCGACGGAAATGAACCGAAATCCGCCGTGGTCGAAGAAATGATATCCGTTCTCTATCCGATAGGCATCATATACGGCCTCATGCGGACACTGGTCGAAATCATGGTTCCCCACCGTATGATGCGTCGGAATGCGAAAATCGTTGTAGAAGTTCACATAATCAATCTGTTTGAGCGGGTTGTGGGTAAAATCCCCCAGCTGAATGACAAAATCGCAACGGCTCCTCTCGGCCCGGGCGAGAATGCGCTCGAGCCACGCCCTGTTGTCATGCGGGAAGCGCCCCGGATAATAGTGTATGTCGGAAAAGGCGCAGAACTTTACGCTTCCGGCCTTTTCTGGCTTTCCTGAAGCAAAAGCCGACGCCGCCGGTGCGCAAAGCGCCGCCAGCGCACCAGTGCGAAGAAAATCTCTACGTTCTATTTTCATCATGTACCTCCGTTCCGGCGGCTATCGCCACCTATTCCTTTTTACGCTGAAATGATAGCATATTTCATATGTCATTTTTCACAAGATTTTTGTGTTGTTTTTCACAACGCTTTTCTGGTAGAATTGCCGCCATGAAGACAAGACTCATAGTCGCATCCGTGAAGTTCGATAGCATATCGGGGCGCGATATTCTGTCAGGACTTTTTGCATACAATGAGCCCGGATACAGGTGGCGGTACAGAATCATCCAGACAGAAGAGGAATTCTCCACGGAAACGATTCAGGGACTGTTCGACGAAGGTGCGGACGGTTTCGTGCTCACATTCCAAGGTAATGCCGAATGCATGCGAATCCTTTCTGAATCGGGAAAACCGATCGTCTCACTCGGAGCCAGATCGGCCATTCTCAATTTAAACCGACAGTCGGTGGCATATGTCAAAAACGACAATAAGGCCATCGGGAGAATGGGCGGTGAATACCTGACTTCACTCGGAAGATTCGCTTCATTCGGATTCATACACTCAAAACCGGGATTTCATTTCTCCGAAGAAAGAGTTGCCGCGTTCAAGTCATATCTGAAGAAACGGAATCAGGAACACTGCCACGAATCAATGCCCCTTTCGCCGGAAGGCTCTGAAGCCGACATATCTGCACTCGCCGAATGGATCGCCTCGTTGCCGAAACCTGCGGCGGTGATGGCGGCATGCGACCGGAGGGCAATGCATGCGATCGCTGCCGCCAAACGCGCCGGAGTCAAAATCCCGGATCAGATGTCGCTCTTGGGAGTAGACAACGACGAACTGCTCGCGGAAAACTCCGAACCGCCGCTGACCAGCATCCTTCCCGGACACTTTGAGATGGGTTTTTCCGCCGCGAAAGAGCTTGGAAGGCTCTTTGCCGCCCAAAAGGGATGCAAATGTCATATTGTGCACATACCGCCGAACAAAGTCGTGGAACGCGAATCCGCAGCATCCCTGACTCCGGCGCTAACGCTTGTGCTGCGCGCCAAGGCCTTCATCGCCGCAAGAGCGGCAAAAGGTCTTACAGTCCAGGAAGTTGTAAGACATCTCGGCTGTTCTCGAAATCTCCTAGATCTCAGGTTCAAGGAGATTGAAGGCTTCACGGTTCATGCAGCCATAGAGAAGGCGCGACTGAAATCCGTGATCCACCTCGTCGAAACGACCGGCCGCACTGTCGCGGCCATAGCTTCGCAATGCGGATTCAAGTCGCCGAACCGGCTTTCACATCTCTTCAAACAGCGTTTCGGAGCAAGCATCAAGGACTGGCGGACTTCAGGACGCTCTACTTGCGGAAACAAGACTACGGAGATGAAAGTACCTGTATGCGCAGCTCACTCCATTGCAGGCGGCGATTCCAGCCATGGTGCTCCACTCCGGAAATCCGAGGGCAAGAAAAGCCCAAGAGAGCGCAAATGCCGCAAAAGACAGTGATGAAGTCACTATCTGGTAGCGGGCAACCCTGCCGGTTGCGTCAATCGCGGC
>JAGBFY010000068.1 GCA_017936245.1 Kiritimatiellia bacterium | reverse complement strand
TGTTTTTCCATCGAAGATTCCCTCGGTGACCCAGCCGAGCGCCTCTCCAGCCGTTACGCGGCTTCCAGGTTCGGCGGTAGGATGCCAATCCCATTTGATGTCACGCGGGAGTCCAGGCATGTACATTCCGCGCTGTAGGAAGAACCCTGCATCCTTCGATATCTTGCCAGCCTCTTCAGCGAGGTCCTCAAGCGGGTTCTGGAGTCCGTCGTAGACCTGCGCAAGCATACCTGGTCCAAGTTCCGCAGCGAGAAGTTCGCCAGAGAACTCAACCTCTCCGTCCACCATGAGGTCGGTCGTAGAGTCGAACACCTGCATGTCGCAGCGGGATCCGCGCACACGGACGATCTCCGCCATCAGTTTCTTTTCGCCGAGAACGGCATAACCGACCTCGTTCTGTGCGACAGCCCCGGTGAAGGCCACCGTGATCATGTTACCGTTTACTGCGACGATTTTTCCTGTTGCTGTTGCCATGTTTTTTGAGAGATGAGAGTTGAGTGTTGGGATATGAGGTTATGTTTCGGCGGTGGCGGTAAGCTTGTCGAATACCGCATCGCCTGCGTCTTTTTCGATTCTGTTCCGTTTCAGGACGATCTTCAGACGAATCGCGTATGTTTCGAGAGCACCCTTGGAGAGGGGAGCAGAGACAGGCGTCAATTCTCCGGCGGCATCCCACCACACACGGTCGATGAGAGATTCGCGTTTGAGCGGATTCTTTTCCTGAAACGCGGCCGTTATGCGGTTCTGCCAATAAAGGTCGCACCCGGACGCTGGGCGGCTGTGCTTTTCTCCGCCTCGCGCAGCCGCCATTGCGTTGCGCAGCTGCGTTTCAAGTTCCCGCCAGCGAAGAGAGCCGGTTCCTGCCACCGCGTCCGGAACATCGAAGCCATCAGGCATCAATGCAAGAAAACCGTCCCAGCTGTACGGAGCCGGCCCGTCGAACGCGAGCGGCTGGAGTGATGAAACTATGTAGTCTATGGGCAGCATGGTTGCAATCAGTTGGTGCCGTCCTTCATCAGCGCCGCCAGGTCGGGGCGCAGCCTCTTCGCGAGCTCTGCCGCGACGGTCGCGCCGGTGAAGTCGTGCTCCACGCGGCCTCCGTCGAGCTTGACAGTGAAGCCGGAGCTTGTGACCTCGTCCATGACGACAGTGAAATTGGCTTTTGCCGCCAACTGGGATTTTAGAGCCTCTGCAACCTTGTTCCCCGCATGGATCTCGCCGGAAGTCACTATATCGCGCACTGCCTCGCCCGCAATCGCGGCTGCAGTCGCAGGATCGGAAAGGGCGGCATCGACATTTGCCGTGAGGATCTTTTCCAGAAGAGCGGACACTGCTCCTTCGACAGATATCACTGCATCGCGGGCGGCCTGGCGAAGAGTCTCTTTCGCGCGTTCGGCGGAAGCTTCAGCTTCGGCCTTGGCTGCCGCTGCGGATTTTGCCGCTTCGTCATTCGCGGCTTTCACGATGGCTGCGGCCTGCTCTTTTGCGGCCGATATGATCCTCTCAGCTTCGGCGGAGGCCTTTTCGACTCCGTCGCGGTTGATTTTCTCTATCAGACTTTGAAGTTCTTCAGCCATTCTCATTGCTCCATAGGGTTTGAAAAAACTTCCTCGAATTATACATTTTCCAGCACTTTCAAACAAGCGAAATTTTTGGCGCAGAGGGCGCGAAACTGAATGCACAATCGCAGAGGTGCTGCCCGCAGTCCGTCATTATCCCGCTCGATGCACAATGCCTCGCCCAGCGCACTGAAACTCGCATCGCTAACCATTTCGTGCAAGATTGATTTTATAGTTTCAGCAGGTGTTTCCGTAGAGCTATTGATATGGCCTCAGATCTGTTTGCAGCACCAAGCTTGGTAAAGATTGCCGAGAGATGGTCTTTTACGCTGCATTCCCGTAAGGTGAATTGCTTGGCTATGTCTGCATTGGTCAGTCCGCGTACTACGGATGATAGAATTTCCTTTTGCCTTTGGGTGAGATCGTGGACGGGCGGATCATCGGCAATGAGTTGTTCAATTTCTTTCGATACTGCTCTACCGCCATCGGCGACGGTTCGTATTGAGGACACGAATTCATTGAAGTCGGTATTCTTCATCAGCGCTCCGGAAGCTCCTGCTGCAAGGGCGTGGGCTATTCCATCTGAAGTGCCGAATGAAGTGAGCAGCAGTATCTTGACCGAAGGAAACTCATTGAGTATTTCAGCAGTGGCGGTGGAGCCGTCTTTTTTGAGGCTTCGTGCATAAGTGTGGGTGCGTAGGTGGGTAAATGACGGTCGTCGAGAGAGCTTGTGAGGTGGCGGGGAACCCGGTATTGGCTGGGTTGTCTGGCTTCAGCCGTCGCTCTTTCGGCTGGATCTTCGGCG
>JAGBFY010000067.1 GCA_017936245.1 Kiritimatiellia bacterium | reverse complement strand
GAGTATGTGAAGAGGCGCTCGATGTGTCCGCTTTCAGTTACGGATTTCATTGCATCGACGATTCCGTAGGAGAGGGAGGGGAACGAACTCACCGTTCCAAGGTCGATCGTGTCGCCGTCTGCCGCAATCTCCGGCGAGGCGTTTCCGGGTGCGGGGGATACGAAGGTGCCGCGTCCCGTTATTCCGTATATGAGGTTCTTTTCGCGGCATACGTTGAATGCCCGGGTGACGGTGGTAAAATCTATATCCAGCCAGTCGGCGAGCTCGCGCTGCGGCGGCAGACGGGTCCCGCGCGGAATGGCACCGGAAAGGATGTCGTCCTCAAGCATTGCGGCGAGCGACAGGTATATCGGAGCCGACAGCCTGCTTCTGTCGGGCTTCCAGCTCAAGTGATAGTTGTCGAACGAGTTTATCGGCATATGGGGCGCAAGTGTAGCACATCTGGCCATTATATTCCATACAATTCATTTATTGTATTGACCATCCTTGGTGCGTAAAATACGACGCCTGTTTTTTCAGAAGCGCCAGACGGCGCAGAAAGGTCAAAGACAATGTTAACTGAACTGATGAAGAAGAACCGTGATTTCATCCGCACGCTCAAGGGCGGAGTCATCATGGATGTCACCACTCCTGATGAGGCGAAGATCGCCGAGGATGCAGGCGCCGTTGCGGTCATGGCGCTTGAGCGCGTTCCAGCCGATATCCGTGCTGCAGGCGGCGTCGCCCGCATGAGCGATCCGGGGATGATCGTGAAGATCAAGGAATCCGTGAAGATCCCCGTGATGGCGAAGTGCCGCATCGGCCACATCGTCGAGGCACGCATTCTCGAAGCCATCGGTATCGACTGCATTGACGAGAGCGAGGTGCTCTCTCCGGCGGACGACGTGATGCACGTCGACAAGCGGAAGTTTAAGACTCCGTTCGTGTGCGGTGCTCGTGATCTCGGCGAGGCGCTAAGGCGAATTGCCGAAGGAGCGGCCATGATGCGCACGAAGGGTGAGGCCGGTACCGGTGATGTTGTGCAGGCCGTCCGTCACATGCGCAAGATCACCGCCGACATCCGCCGCGTCGCTTCGCTGCGCGAAGATGAACTTTACGAGGCGGCGAAGTCCATCGGCGTTCCGGTCGAAGATCTTCGCTACGTGCACGAGAACGGGTGCCTGCCTGTCGCCAACTTCTCCGCCGGTGGCGTCGCCACGCCTGCTGATGCCGCTCTTATGATGGAGCTTGGTGCGGAAGGCGTCTTCGTGGGGAGCGGGATCTTCCGCAGCGGTGACCCCGTCAAGCGCGCGGCTGCGATCGTCAAGGCTGTGGCAAACTGGCAGGACGCCAACGTCCTTGCCGAAGTCTCCACCGGTCTCGGCAAGGCGATGGTCGGCATCAATGCGGACGAAATCAAGCTCATCATGGAAGAGCGCGGCAAGTAACCGCATTTTCTTCACAATGATGAAGATTAGTCGGGGCGGTGTTCCGCCCCGACTAATGCTGTAAGAATCCATGGGTGACTATCTGGTGAAAGGGCATTGTGTTGTTGGGGGGAAGGTGGTATCATTATAGGCGTTGGGTTGATCAGGTGAGGGAAGCATGAACTGCAAGGTTGGCATAGCGTTAGGCGGAGGCGGTGCGCGTGGCATCGCCCATCTTGATGTATATCAGCGTCTTGTCGAGCTTGGCGTACCTGTCCACTGCATTGCCGGCACTTCGATAGGGGCAATCGTCGGTGCGATTGTTGCGGCGGGCAATCTTGAGGCGGCGTTGAACTGGTGTTTCGAGTCTGACTGGAAGAAGCTTCCGAAACTTATCCTGGAGACGAGCCTTACCTCCAAGGCGCTTACTCCGGGCAGACGGGTGGAGGAGCTGTTGGACGGATTGATCGTTGCAAAGGACTTCAAGGATCTCAAGATCCCGTTTGCCGCCGTTGCGACAGATCTACATACAGGAGAGAAGGTTGTCATGAAAGAAGGAAACCTTCTTTCTGCAGTCCGTACATCCATGTCCATTCCCGGTGTGTTTCCCCCTGTGGAACGCGACGGCCGTGTGCTGGTGGATGGGCAGCTTGTGGATCCGGTGCCTGTTTCGGTCTGCCGGGCGATGGGCGCGGATGCCGTCATCGCGGTGGACATCAATCCACCGCACTCCGCATCGGAGAAGAAGCCTTATTCCAAGTTCAACATGGTAGATGTTCTGACGAGTACGCTCAACATACTAAACAGACATCTGACTGTTCGTGCATTTGCGGAAGATCCGCCGAATGTTCTCATCCAGCCGAAGGTCGGCGGTGTGCTTGCTCTTGATTTTCGCCATGCGGACAGGCTTGTGGAGATCGGCCGCCAGTCGGTCGGCTCTACCATTTTTACATAGCCCAGACAGAATTGGTGGGGTTGCTTTGCATTGCCTTGATATGGTATTATTGCGAGCCGCGATGAGGATTTACTTCGTCGAAAGAATAGGAGAAATTTAAATGAAAAAATTGTTGGCCTTTGCAGCAGTCTCGGCAGTAGCGCTTTCTGCGCATGCGTTGGATATGGATTTCTTTGAGAAGCTGGTAGCCATACCAAGCGTCTCGGCGAACATAAAGGAGGTGAACAAGGCCACCCGGTTCGTGCAGGACTATCTTGTAAAGCGCGGAGTGCTCTGCACCATAGAGACGATGGATGATGGACGTGAGGTGCTTTATGCCGCCGTTACGCCTGGGAAAAGGCATGAATTCGTCTTTGCCGTGCATCTTGATGTTGTGGCTCCGGGCAAGCCTTCGCATTTCACCATCGAGCGCAAGGGGGGTGACCGTGTCGAAGGGCGTGGCGTCGGCGACTGCAAGGGGAATGCAGTCGGAGTGATTGAAACGCTCTGTGAACTTGTCGGAAAGGACGTTTCCGTCGGCTGCATATTCGGCCCGGACGAGGAGATCGGCGGTCTGGCGACGAAGTGGATGGTTGAGCAGAAAGGCTATGTCCCCGGAAAGATGGTGATTGTTCCTGATGCCGGTTACGGCAGGATATGCTATGCGCACAAGGGACAGACCTTTATCCGCATCAAGGCGACGGGCAGGAGCGGACATTCCTCGCGTCCCTGGAACTGCGACGACTCCATTACAAAAGTCATGCAGGCCTATGTGAAAATCCGAGAGATATGGGACCGACGTCATCCGCTTCCCGAGGACAAGTGGTCTGACGTGATGGTGCCTACGCAGACCCATGCAGACGGCGGCGCACTTAACATGATTCCACCGCAGATGGATCTGATACTGAACCTCAGAAGCGTCAATCCAGGAGCCAAGGACGAGCTTATCGAACTGGCCAAGACGGTCTCCGGATGCGAGATTGAGCTTATCCGCCATTCGCCGCCGGTCAACAGCGATCCCAACCATCCTCTCATCAAGTCGCTTCAGAAGGTTATGACGGAGTCGCTTGGCAAGCCGGTTAAGCTGGACAGGATGCTTGCGGCTACGGACGCGCGCTGGTTTGCCGGATGCGGAGTGCCCGTTGCGATGATCGGTGCAAAGACCGGCAACGCACACGCCATAGACGAGTATGTGGAGCTCTTCAGCATCGATGAGATGAAGAAGTACCTTGTAAAGTTCATTCTTCAGAACTCCGGCAAATAAAAGGTTTAAATCCGGAGGTTTTGCAAAGTGCGATGTGGGCATTTTGCTTTTAGGAAAAATGAGAGTAAGGGCGCATGCAAAGATAAACTGGACGCTTGAGGTTCTCGGAAAGCGTCCGGACGGGTATCATGACTTGAGATCCATCGTGCTTCCCGTCGCGCTGCACGATGTTATCGATCTCGAGCCTGCCGACGGGATTGTCTGCAAAACCGAGGGATTGGACGTTCCGCAGGAGAAGAATCTCGCATACCGTGCGGCAATTGCTCTCCGTGATGCGACCGGCTGTACGCAGGGCGTGAGCATCTCCATTGAAAAGCATATCCCTTCAGGTGCGGGACTTGGAGGCGGCAGTTCTGATGCTGCTGCGGTCCTGAACGCGCTGAATGTGATGTGGAATCTCAACCTCTCCTGTGAGCGACTTTGCGAAATCGCCGCCCTAATCGGAAGCGACATTCCGGCTCTGGTGATGGGCGGCCCCGTGCTTATGGAAGGGCGAGGAGAAGTTGTGCGCAGGATAGATGCGGATGTTTTGCGCGAATTGGGCGTTGAAACGTTGCCTGCCGTCGATTCTATAGAGGTGTTCTGTCCTGGAGTATTCTCGTCCACTCCCGACGTGTACAGAGAGTTCAAGGAGTCCGACTGCGGGTTGGGACCAAACGACCTTCAGCCCGCCGCGCTCCGGCTCTATCCGGAAATAGCGGAGGCGCTTGCTTATCTTGAAGGCAAAGGATTGAAGCGCGTCACAATGTCCGGGAGCGGATCTGCCGTGTACGGCGTGAAGGCGCTGTGATGCCAATCGGCAATCAGGATGCCGGGGCTAAAAGACGCTGAAGGATGATTACGAGGAGAAGCCCAGAAATGAGTGCGAACGTAGCGGGCTTTTCGTATCCGTGCGAGTGCGTCTCTGGAATCATTTCGTCGCTGATCACATAGAGCATTGCGCCGCCTGCCGCCGCAAGCATGAACGGCATCGCACCGGCGAAGACTGCGGTCAATGCGCAACCGGCAAGGACGGATACGATGCTGACGGCGGCAATCGCGAACGATATGCACACGACCCGTCCTGCGGCGACGCCGATCGCGAACAGAGGAGTGACAATTACGATGGCTTCCGGAATGTTCTGCAGCGATATGGATCCGGCGACGGTGATGATGTCGCCAATGTCACCTGTTCCGAAGCTTACGCCGGTTGCGAGCCCTTCCGGTATCTTGTGTAGCGCGATGGCCGTCACGAAGAGAAGGGCCTTGCCGATGCTGCCGTTTGAACGGTGCGTTTCGGTGTCTATTCCGGCAATCCTGTGAAGGTGGGGGACGAGCCTGTCGAGCATGCTGATCAGCCCTGCGCCTACGAACGTTCCGCAAAGTGCAAGCAAAATGCCGCCTTGAACCTCAAATGCAGGAGCGATGAGTCCGAGTATCGACGCGGCGAGCATCACTCCGGCGGCGAATCCGAGGACAATATCATTCAGGCGATGGGGAATGTGCCTGAAGAGAAGTCCGGCCAGGACTCCTGCCACGGTCGAGCCACCGACTGAAAGAAGTACTATCGAAAGTATTTTTGCGCTCATTCTGTTCTGCCTTTGGTGGCGGACGGATTTGCTTTGCTTTTATTTGAAGGTGTGCGGAGGCGTTTTGCCTTCCGGTATGGACGGACTACTCGCACATTGCGTTGGGAGACCGTGCCGTTGTCGGTTGAGACGATTCTTCCTTTGCCGTCCGAATATGTTACCTTGGATCCTTTGATGGAGAACGTATCTTCAGCCTGCTCTCTAGAGATGTTCCATTCGGCGGGATATCCATTTTTGAAACTGCGGCGGAATGTACGCGCATCGGCAATGTAAACTGCGAATGTCGCCACCATGACGGCAAGCAGGCTTGTCGCCGCGCCCGACATCCTGCGGACGGAAAGTTTGGACCCGGAGTGATGGCCCGTTATCTTGCTTTGCAGCGTTGGCGTTACAGTATCCATAGCTGCTGTTGATTATATCACATTCGTGGCGGTGAATGTTTGTTGTGCAGTTAGTGATCTCACAAGGGTGACAAGACAAAGTAAATGCGACTCCCCGCTTCGCGGGCAGTCGCATTTACTTTGTCTTGTCACCTGGGAATTGTTATATTTTTTTGTTGTTTTGGATTTTGCAAAGTGCTATTATTCGCGCCGTCAGCACCAAATGGGCTTGGCGCAGAACACGACAACCTGATCTTTGACAGAGGCGGATGGGCCCATTCATCCGCTACCGGGCCGAGACTCCGGAGAAGGGCAGCGTAATCGTTGCCGCCCCTGTGGGGAGAAGTGCAGACGACAGGGATGTCGCCGCAGCCGGGCAAGGCCAGAACCTTCCGTCTTCCGGTGTTTGTCAGCCGACGGCGAAGGGGCCGCGAGATCCCGAAAGGATCGCGGCGGAGTCCGCGAAGGACCGAATGGTCCAAAGCGGATGTTGTACGCAATCTTGCGTATTTGGCTTTGCGTGAAACGACCAGGTCGTCATGGGAAAAGCCGAGTATGTAGGGGTAGACCTCCCAGGTGACGTGTCTTCTGTTTGTGTTTTTCTTAGGATGCTTGGTTGTGCCTCACGTATGAATATGAATGTTGAGGGTGCTCCACGTTCTTGTTGCGCCGGACGTGGCTGCAAAACAACAGACGCAAAGAAAGACAGGGTAAATATGACAAAGCAAACGCTGGTGACGCTGTGCATCTCGGCAATGGTGCCGTTCTGTACATGGTCGTATGAGACATGCACTGTAGACGGCATAACATGGACGTATTCCGTGGCGGACGGCAATGCGACGGTGGGTACAGGGGAACCGGACTCTCCGGCCATCCCCGTGACGACCACCGGGGACATTGAGATGCCCGCCACATTAAATGGCTATCCAGTGACACGCATAGCGGATTATGCGTTTCAAGCCTGTGAAGCCATCGAAAGTATGAAGATACCATATGGCGTTACAGGCGTTGGAATCGCAGCTTTTTCAGGCTGCGCCAAACTCTCCTCAGTGGAGATCCCGGCGAGTGTCGCAAGTCTCGGGGAGTGGGTGTTTGAGAGATGCGATTCGCTTGCCGGCGTTACGGTGCCGTCAGGGGTCAAAAGTATCCCCTACGGGGCATTTTACCAATGCACATCTCTTTCGGATTTGACGATTTCGGATGGTGTGCTGGAGATTTCCGACAGCGTTTTTCTCGGCTGCAGCTCGTTGACGAATGTTTTCATTCCTTCAAGTGTAACGAACATATGGGCTTCTGCTTTCGGAGAATGCGTTTCGCTGGTGGTGATTGCCGTGGATGCGGATAATTCGGAGTACGCATCCGTGAATGGGATGCTCCTCTCAAAGGACGGAACGCAGATGCTTGTCTGTCCGAACGCTTCCATTGATGTTTCAATCCCGGACGGCGTTACGGCCATATGTGAAAGTGCGTTTAATGGTTGCGCCTCGATTGAGGATCTGTTGATCCCTAACAGCGTCACAGTCGTAGCCGACAATGCGTTCTTCGGGTGCAGTTCATTGACGAATGTAGTGATTCCCGCTTGTGTCACCAACATCGGAAGCGGTGTGTTCGACGGTTGTGCATCGTTGGCTGGGATTGTTGTGGACGAAGACAATGCGACATACAGGTCGTTAAACGGATTCTTGCTTTCCAAGGACGGTACGCGGCTGCTGGATGCCCCGGACGGTGTGATCGGCGTAAATGTCCCTGCTGGCGTCGTCAGCATAGGAAACGGCGTGTTTTCAGGCTGTGATTATCTTGAGAGTGTCGAGTTCCCGGACAGCGTCGAGGAGATAGGAGAATATGCATTCTTCAATTGCGAGTCGCTGTCGGATCTGTCGCTCCCTGATGGGCTCAAGACGATTGGCAAGGCTGCGTTTTCCGGCTGCAAGTCAATCAGCGGCGTTGAGTTTCCGGATGGAATTACGAACATCGGCGAGAGGGCGTTCCACAAATGCAGGTCTCTCAAGAGCGTTACGATACCGGATAGTGTCGTTTCCATCGGCAAGATGGCGTTTTCCACCTGTTCCGCCAGGTTGTACGACACGGATGCGTTTCCCGGTATCAGGCTGGTTGACGGGTGGGCCGTCGACTCCATGACATCATTGCCGTCCGTGCTGGACCTGAACGGCGTCAGAGGTGTCGCCGGCGGCACATTCGGCAATTGCACTTCCCTGGAATGTGTGACTATCCCAGGCACAGTCTCGGGCGTCGGCGTTTCGGCGTTTTCCGGCTGCACTTCGCTCACCAACGTGACGATAGCCTCTGAAGTCGCGCACATTGAAGATCGGGCGTTTGAGGGTTGCGAAGGGTTGGCGGACGGTGACGGTTTTGTCATAGTGCGTGGTGTCCTCCACTGCTATTGTGGAGAAGGTGGAAATTTGTCAATCCCATATGGCGTTACTGAGATAGTGCGGTTTGCTTTCTATGGCTGCACATCTCTCGAAAGTGTTGAGATCCCCAACAGTGTTGTGAGAATTGAGGAAGATGCGTTTACCGAATGCAGCTCTCTCAAGATTGTCCGCATGCCGGAAAGATTCAAGGGCAATATCGATATGGATGGCGTGTTTGGCAGATGCCCTGAGGACATGCTGGTTGAATACGTCGATTATCCTGCGACGGTTTTGGCGGTTGTCTCCGGAGGATGCGAGGGCATGGGCAGAATATCCGGCGGCAGAACGGTCAAGGCTGGCACGAGGCTGTCTCTCAAGGCGGCCGCAAACAGGGGATATGTCTTCGTCGGATGGTATTGCAACTCAATGGGCGGCTTGTACGCTGATTGGGTGAATGTGCAGGCGGTACGCTTTGTGGATTCGACGTGGCCAGCCGAATTGAAGCCATTCGATTCGATGTCGGCCGACTACCGCAATCCTTCCTGCTCCTACACGGCCGGAGATGAGGACTTGATACTCTACGCCCGGTTTGTGCCGTCCGCCGCCGATACGAATCTCAACCTTTCCGTTGACGGCGTGGCGGTCTCGCCCGATGACGATCCGCCTGCGTCGTTCACGATCGTCGGTTCGACAAATCTCCCGCTCGTCATCGATTCGTTTTCGCTTCCGAAGGTATCGGTGAAGGGGCTGCCCGCCGGAATGAGGTTCACCAACAGACCCGTATATGTCAAGGGCTCGAAGACGGAGATCGAAGCACCCGCCAATTCGATCTACGGCACGCCAAAGAAACCCGGCGTGTACAAGGTTAGCGTCTCGCTCACGAATACCTCCATCAAGAAAGCGGTTGTCAACGAGTTTGAGATCGTCGTTCCGAACATCACTTGTGATGCACTTCCGAATCTCAATCCTGATGCGGACGCCTATGAGGTGGTGGCAGGTATGGCGTTCAACCCGGAACTGGTGAACGCCAGTCCCGCATCATCTGACTGGAAGGTGTCGGTCTCCGGACTGCCTGCCGGTCTCAGATACGATGCAAAGTCTCACCAGATCACAGGTTTCGCCTCCAGGCCGGGCGCATACACCGTCACATTCACGGCGAGGTACGGCAAGAAAACGCAGATTGCGACCATTACGCTCAATGTCTCGGCACTGCCCGAAGGTGTCGTCGGGTCGTTCAACGGTTTTGTCTTTGGCGATGGTCTTGGCGAGTTCAACAAGGTCGGGACCGTGCAGATCACGACGACAGCCGCCGGAAAGATCACCGCCAAGGCAGTCACGGCAGACGGAACCTGTTCATTCTCCAAGACGGGGTGGGACGGTGTTCTCGAGAATGGAGCTGCTTGGTGGGTTCTGCTGACGACGAAGAAGGGCAAAACGTTCCGCGTCACTATCAGTGCAACCGATGACTGGAGCAATGATCAGATGTTAGGGGTGCTGAAGTTCTCGGATGAGACGGAGTACATGGTCTCTGCTCAGAAGACGATGTTCGGTCGGCCCTGGCACTTCAACGCCTCCGGTTCGGAGGCTGACGGCTGGACTCTCGTGCCGACGGCGGATGCGAAGTCTGCCGATATCACGGTAACGGTAAGAGATGGGGCCACGAAGCTCGCCGGCAGGAGCGGCGGCTACCGCGTAAACGCCTCCGGATTTGTCGATACGGCGGCACTTTCGGACGGGGTGTTCAAGACGAGCTTCACACCGTTTGTGAAGGTCGGAAAGGTCAGGAGGGCTCTGGTGATTGACGCTGTCTTGAACTTCAGCCGAGGCGTCTCCTCCGGACGTGCTGGTTTTGGAGCCAAGTAGCGGGTGCTACACAGCCGAATGAAGCCCCATGCGCACGTCGAAAAGTGTTTTGGTACGCATGGGGTGATATAAATTCCGTTTAATTAGATTGTGGAATATGGTAAAATACCGCGCAATTTGAAAAAGTGCAAAATCAGCTTATGAAGATCAGTGCAAATGCATTGTTGTTGTCTTTAGGCATCACCGCTGTTACGTTCGCAAACAGTGTTGGCGATGCCAGGATTTCCTTTTCCACCAAAGGTCCAGACCGCTATGCCGACGGCTCTGTCGTGATGGACGGGGAATGTTATGCGCTCGTATGGTCGAGTGATGGTAAATTCGACGGTTTTGCGGCAAACGGTGAGTGTATTGACGGTTATGACAGAATTGTGCTGATGGCTCCGGTTGCAAAGGACGGGCGTTGTCCGCCGGTGCTGTTCCAGGTCCCCCAGGCTGAGGCGGAAGAGCTTGCAGGCGGACAGTATGCCGTATATCTGCTTGATACACGCATCGCTTCGGGCGATACGGTGCGTCCGTGTGGAACCGTAAACGGCAAGCTCGCCCTGATGAACGGATACGGGGCGACAAGCGCGAATCTTGCGGTCGGGGCGTTAAATTCAAAAAAAGCAGAAGAAATCGCAGAAGATAAGGCTGAAGGTCAGATTGCATCCGTTCTTGCCGCCGTTCCTGCAGACTGTGCCCAGCCGCGCATAAAGAGCATGCGCATAGAAGGCGACAACGTGTTCCTTACGGTTGAGAACCTGAAAGGGTTCATGCGCGTGAGTTCCGGAAGTGATCTATCCGCTTCAGATACCGCGAGTGCCGCCGTTGAAACAAACGGCGGCGATGAGGACGTTACATTGGTGATGAGGAAACCGGGCAATTCCGGCTTCTTCAAGGTGATTCGCAACGACAATTAAGAGGTGCGGTCATGAGAATATTTAATTTTAACGCAGAGACGCAAAGACGCAGAGATTTTGTGGGATTTTTCAAGGCTCTGGTGCTGTCGGTGTTGTGCCTGATGACGGCTCTTCCGATTCATGCGGATATTGAGACTGTTAACGCAACAACCGTAAGGGTAGAGACGCTTGATGATCTTAAGACGGCGCTGCAAGATCCAGCGATAGAGACAATCATCGTAAAGAAATGCATCACG
>JAGBFY010000066.1 GCA_017936245.1 Kiritimatiellia bacterium | reverse complement strand
CTTCCCGTTCATAGTGTTTTTTGCTCTCGGGCAGGGAGTTGTGATCTGGGTGTTCATATCGGAGATATTCCCGCAAGAGTTCCGTTCGCGCGGACAGAGCTTTGGAAGTTTTACGCATTGGGCTTTTTGCGCGACGCTTACCTTCGTGTTTCCGTGGATGGCGGCGGCATGGGCTACTTGGACGATTTTCGCGTTCTTCGGGATGGGGCTTGTGGCGCATCTCGTGTGGGCTATTTTCATCTGCCCTGAGACGAAGGGCAAAAAACTCGAGGAGATAAAGGTATGACGTTTGCCGTATATTTTGGAAATCGGGGATTCTTTCCGGGAGAGCTTATAGCGTCCGCAATCGGGGATTTCAAGCGAGTTCTGAAGGCCAACGGTCATGAGGCGCTCATAATGGAGGGCGCGGGTACACGCTATGACGCGGTTGAGACGCCGGAGGAGGGCAGGGCTTTCGCAACCTTCCTGTCCAAACATGAAGGGGAGTACGATGGTGTCATTCTTTCGCTTCCCAATTTCGGTGACGAGAATGGCGCTGTTGTCGCATTGCGCGATGTGAAAGTGCCGGTGCTGGTGCAGGCATATCCGGACGAGGTCGGCAAGATGGATTTCTCGCATCGCCGCGATTCCGTGTGCGGAAAGATAGCAATGTGCAACGTACTTCGTCAGGCAGGGATCGGATTTACGCTGACCAAGTCGTTCGCCGTCCATCCCGATACCCCGGAGTTCGCCGAAGACCTGCGCCTTTTCGCGGCTACCTGTCGTGTGGTGAACGGCATGCGCAACATATACATCGGTGCGATCGGTGCGCGTACGACCGCGTTCAAGACCGTCCGTTTCGACGAGATCGCATTTCAGAAGAACGGCATAAACATCGAGACGTTTGACATGTCGCAGGTGTTTGCGGCGATGGACTCCGCACCGGCGGACAAGGTAGCCGCGAAGAAAGCCGTCTATCTCGAGTATGCCGATTTCGTGGGAGTTCCGGACGCGAAGGTCGAGTCCATCGCACGTTTCGGCGTCGCCATCGACGATCTAATAAGAAACTATTCCCTTAAGGCAGTCGCAATCCGCTGCTGGGACGAACTTGAGAAGCGCTACGGAGTTTCACCGTGTCTTGCAATGAGCGTCCTCAACGAGGCCGGCATTGCCGCCGCGTGTGAGATGGATGTGAACAACGCGGTGATGATGCGCGCTGTCGCCCTGGCGTCAGATTCGCCCGTAGGTCTCTTCGATGTGAACAACAACTACGGAGACTCGAAGGACAAGGCGATAATGTTCCACTGCTCCGCAATCCCTGGATCCATGTTGAAATGCCGCGGATGCATCGGGGAGCATCTCATGTTCCGCAAGGCGTACGGTCCGGGGTCTGGCATCGGGATATTCGGGGGCGAGGTGAAGTCCATGCCTCTCACGGTTGGAAGCTTCAAGACGGAGAACGGAAGGCTCTGCGCGTTTGTTACAGAGGGCGATGCCACGGACGATCCGATTGAAAAAGAGTTCTTCGGCACAGGCTTCGTCTTCCGCAAGGATGACGGAGACGCGAACGCCATGCTCAACTACATGGCGAAGAACGGCTACCGCCATCATGTCGCGTTCGTGCGCGGTAACTGGGCGTCGGCGGTGGTTGAGGCGTTTTCTAACTATCTTGGTTTTGACATCGACAGGATATGAAAGGGAAATCAATGAAACAGTGTTTGACATATGCGGCGCTACTTGCCGCGTTTGGGGCTTCGGCCTATGACAATCCGCTGGAAGTGAATGTCGAAAGCGGTGAAAGTTCTCTGGAAGCCTCACAGCTCGCAGGCCGCGACGCAATCGTAAAAACCGGCGGCGGCACTCTTGTGCTGCCGTCAATTCCGGATTTTGCCGGTGACATCGCAATCCGTCAAGGTGTTGTGAAGGTCGCATCGGAGGGCGCACTCGGTACGGCTGACGGAAAGACCATCGTCGCTCCGGGGGCCCAGCTCTATATCGATGCAGCTGCCGCGGATCTGGATTTCTCCGCTGAGCCGATGGAGATAGCAAGCCTTGACGGGTCGGTTGCCGTGTATATCAAGAATAAGAGCAACAACAAGAAAAACCTCGGAACATTGAAGCTCGTTGATGACGCAACGGTCTATTTCGCGAACCATTACGGGCAAGGCGCGAATCTGGGGCGCATCCACGATCTTGACGGACATACGCTTACGCTTCGCGGAAATTTCGTTACGACACGAATGTATTTTGATGATACGTTCACCGCCGGAAACTTTGTCGTCGACAAATCCCGTTTCATTTTGAGCAATGGGTTTACTTCGCAAGGTAATTCGGAAATACGATACGCCTTGAGAATGGCGGTAAAGTCTGCTTCTACTGGCTTGCGAATCCCGTGCCGCTGAAGCTTGTTTCTCTGTCTGATGACTCCAAGATCGAGATATGGTCGCGTGACGGACTGGATGGGAAGGCGGGCGTCTATGCCGGTCCGATTGATCTTTCAGAGGCGTCCTTGCACCTGGGGCGTGACACGAACGATGACAGAACCCGATGGACTTGCGCCATGACTTTGTCGGGAAAAATCAGCGGCGCCGGTGGCTTGACAGCCGGTGTGGGCGATGAATATTCCCATTTTACGGCGTTCATTACAAACCCTGAGAATGATTTCCAGGGTGGCGCTTCGTTCAGAGAGGCAAGGGTGCATCTGCCGGTTTCAGGGGCGTTGCCGCGGGACGGAGGGACCCTTTACATGAAGGATGGTACGCTTGTTCTGACAAACGAGCTGGCCTATGCGTTGCCTTCCGCGACATTCGAGGGAACCGGCGTGGTGCAGGGGGTCTCGGCGACCGGCAGCTGGAAAGAGACGCTGACGAAAAAAGGTGAAGGAAAATTTGTGTATGATACCTATATCGACGCGCCGGTTCTCGATCTGCAAGGCGGCGTCTTCACGTTGCCGACGGAAATTGTGACGGTAATCACCAACCGGCAGCCGGGATTATATGGCGGGGGCAGAACCTTTGAC
>JAGBFY010000065.1 GCA_017936245.1 Kiritimatiellia bacterium | reverse complement strand
GCTCCGCATTGAGAACATCAACCGTTCCTGATGCCGCAAACACGAAATTCGAAATCGTTCCAGGCGCGGCAGAAGCATCCACAACCAGACCGGAAACCTGATACGCAGCGCCAACCACTTTGACCACGCCACCATTTGCCGCCCCAACAGACGTAAACGAATGTCTGTCGGGACTCTCTGTTTCGGTTGCGGTACGGGAAAGCACCATGCCTTTATCCTTTCGCACTCCATCCACAGGTATCGAACCCGTTCCATCTGAATCCCATTTCGGGAAGTATTCCGGAACATTGACCTCAAGATTCTGGGCAATTCCTTCGTCCCAATTAATGCCATCGGCGCTTGCATCGAGACGGAACGCCGTCATATTGCGCCCGTTATAGCTCCCAATGCCACTGCGGTTGCGTCCGCACTGGAAATCCATGCGCACGGCGGCAGGCGCATCGTCGGGAAGTCGCACTACACTCGGCAGCCATGTTGAAGGATCATCCTTCTTAACACCACCCTTACCACCTGGCAGCTTGCCAGTTGCAGGATATGAGGCTCTATCGAAAAGATTCTGAAGCAGCTGCGACGGCTCCTTATATCCAGAATAAGAACCCAACTGTCCAAGCGCGACCTCGCCAGGTTCCATCACCCTTGCATCACCGCCTTCAAATGCGAACTGGGTTACAGGGAACTTCTGCTTGAAACCCTTCACAAGGTTGTTGCCGTCTTCATCATACAGCGCAAGATGGACAATCTGCACATACGCCTTTTCCTCATCTGATATCGTTTTCGCTTCACCGAGTTCATTTGTGCCAACTGAATAGGTTGTGTCGTAACGGTCGCATGAATAGGCGTTCTCCATGACAACAAGTCGATACCATTTATACTTGCTGCTCGGATTATTGATAAGGAGAGTGCCGTCGCGAGAAATTGCAGAGCCTGTAAACGTATTTGTTCCGATCAACTGCCAAACGCCTTCACCTTCCTTGACTACCGAAAGCCTGCCGCCGTCAGTGCCGTCAGAGAGTTTCGTGGCCATGCTGCCATAGCCCGAACCAAGCGAACTTTCAAGCGTCAAAGTACGCTCGCCATTTCCCAAGGCATATACATCGCAAAGCCTGAACGCCACATCAGCAGTCTTAAACCTGCCCTTGCTGCGCACGGCGATCGGACGCGTCTCACACCCAGCTGCCGCTGTTCCCGTGTATTCGAGAGTCCCTTCCGTGCCATTTCCGCCAAGAATCATGGCATAATTCACAGGAACGCCGACTTCGTATGCTTTGTGGATACATTCCTGAAACAGGTTCGTAGCATAGCCCAGTGAACAGGGTTCGCCCTTCTCCGCTATTGTATCAAACTGGAGCGTACCATCCTCAACATCGAAAACGCCAAGAGAACCGCGTGTAGCATGATGTGCCATGCGCCACGTGCCAGTTCCCTTCTTCTTGATATAGAATACGTTTTTCTGATTGGCTCGAGCAGGGAACGTACCGGAAATTACGCAGGGATTATCGTTCGAACCCAAGAGAGTAAAGGTACGCAGCAATGTGGCATCACCTGCTGAATCCAACTTCCCTTTAAGAGTAAGACCTCCATGAGCGCCTGCGTCGATGAAGCTGTTTGAATTAAGCCAGAATGTCTTGCTGGACGTCTCAACCTCATTGCCGAGATATATTACGCCTGAATGAGAAGAGAAATTGAAGTTTCCCGTACCAAGAGATGAAGGAACAGTATTATCCGCACCAAGACGCGTAAAACCGCATATTCCTGTTTGTCCGAAGCAAATCGTATTGATGGTATTAGTCGGGCAAGTGATATCATGGCGTCCAGCCACAATATCGATACGGAGTTTTGGACCTGTCATCCAGCCATCAAAAGAAGAATACCCATTCCCGTTAATGTAGAGATTCTGCGGATTCTTTGCTGTGGTGTAATCCAAAGTTACACAACCGGTACCATTCAGATTATCGCAGTTTGTGTCCCCAAAGTAGCAAATGTGAAGTGTTCCAGCATCCGATACGGTGATATCCTTGAACATGAAGTCTTCATTTTCATCCGCGCCGCCCTTGTACAGATGAAGATCACCGCCGTCAACAGCTATGTTGAGGTAGTAATCGCGCACAAGATTCCCATCCTTTACATTGCGATAGCTTGCCAACTCAAGAGTGCCGCCACCAGTCTTGCGGAGCGTTCCACTGTTCGCTGCATCAGAAAGACCATGTTCCGTAACGGGAATTCCGAGAACGGCAACGCCTTCATGTTCATCCGGCACCACCACTTCAAAAACCGCCCCATCCTTCGGAACAATGCGCGAAAGGCTGTTGACCAACTCCCAGCTTCCGCTTCCAGCCACAACCTTCGCAACCATTCCAGCAGGAATCTCAACCAAATCGCCTGTCGCAGGATTCCTGGAATGGGAGCCGCTATACGATGAAGCCACAGTCCAGTCAATATCATCCCGTTCTGACAACGAAGAATCGAGAACATACGTATCGGCCAATGCCGACAAGGAAACGAACACCAACACCATCATTACACCAACAACTGTTTTCATGTTCTCATCTCCCTTTCGTTTTTCATGCTCGAACAGGACTTTACCTGAAAATCACCCGGAGTCCGCGCTTCCTCAGGCACAGCTTTCCGTTCTCAACAGTGAGCATGCGATTTATGAAGCTTTCTCCGCCAACAGAAAATTCCCATTTCGAGAGGTTCTCAACTCCATCCAAATGCGAATAGTCGCCCGGCAGAGATATCGAATCGGCGTCCATATCCGCCACGTTCTCAATATAGACCGTTCCTTCAGCCGAAAAAACCACATTCGATATGGCTCCAGCGGACGCCGATGCGTCAACCACAAGCCCCGATACCGTATATGGACTGCCGACAATATCAATAACGCCGCCGTTCGATGCACCAACGCAGGTAAATGCATGACTATGGAACACATCCTCGGGACTTGTCTCATTGAATGCGAAACCTGCACCCTTTCTTACCCCGAAACTCTTGGAGGTCAGATCTGAGTACCATCTGGGATATTGCTCCGCCACTTCCAGCCTATCCTTATCATCAAAAAGAATATCCCAATTCAAGCCATCCGTACTGCCTTCGAAACGGAACGATATGAGATTACGACCATTGTAGCTTCCTGCACCAGTCTTATTGCGACCGGAAAGCACATCCATGGCAACAGCAGTACGCGTCTCTCCTTCAGGCAAACGAAACACAATCGGCACCCAAGTATCTTCATCGTTCAGCAACATACCGGTATTTTTTGCGCACGTAAAGTTTCCACTAAGCACATCTGCTGTCCCGTCAAAAAGATTGTCAAATCCACGAAAGTTTCCACCAGCTCGACTTCCCTGAAGTCCACATCCGCTCGTTCTTCCATATGCCACATAACCAGGATTAAGCCCTGCATAACCGTTTTTGGGAGTAAGCTTAAAGTTATCATCATTCATTTTAAGACCTTTTACAAGGTTATTGCCGTCAGCATCATACACCGACAGTTCACATATCTGCAAATAACCCTTTTCAGAGTCAGAAACACTGGGATTTCCGTTCTTATCCAACACCGAATATGTTGTATCGTAGATATCATTCGGGCATCCGTACCCATTTTCCTTAACTGTGAAACGGACCCATGTATAGCGCTTTTCAGGATTCAATATGGATATTCTTCCACCCTTGGAAACGACACTTCCCGTGAATGTATTGGTACCCCAAAGCGTCCAT
>JAGBFY010000064.1 GCA_017936245.1 Kiritimatiellia bacterium | reverse complement strand
CATATTCAACAAGACCGTCACGCCCGCGCACTGCGCAACCCTGCCGTTCACCCGCTATCTCTTGGGCCCAGCCGATTTTACGCCAGGCGGATTCGGCAATGTGTATTCAAGGGACTTCGTGCCTCAGGTCAAGAAAGGACATCGTTACGGTGACGAGACGGATCGCTGTCCGCACTGGGCGGAGGAGATGGGAACGCGCGCACATGCGATAGCGCAGTGCATTCAGTTCGACTCGCCGCTCATGACGCTCTGCGACTGGCCGGAGCGCTATCGCGGCGCGGACGGCATAGAGGCGTTGCGCCGGCTCCCGGCGGCGTGGAAGGATACGCGTCCCATTGCAGGCAGGTGCGGGGAGTTTTACGCGGTGGTACGTGAGGCACATGACGGAAGGTTCTACTTCGCCGCGACGACGGTAGATGCAAGAACAGTCGATCTCCCGCTCGACTTCCTCGGCGATGGTGAATGGAAGATGACAGTCTATGCCGACGACCCTGTGCGTACCCCTTCGGATGCCAAAGCGATTTCTATCGTCTCGCGCACTGTCCGCAGAAATGGAACGGAGCGCTTTGCGATGTGCGCTGAAGGCGGTGCCGTGGCCGTATTCGAACGTATCGGCACCTGTCTCCCTTCAGTATCCAATGAGCTGGTCGCGCTCTAGCTCTGTCCGTATGATCTTGTCGAGCCGAAGCTTCATGAAACCTAGCGGATTCTATCGAGGATTTAAAAGTCAGTATCAGATATCTCAAAAAGGAGAGTAAGTGATGAGCAGAAGGTGCCCGAAATATAAGATTGGTTTGTTCTTGTTGATTACGCTCTTTGCCGTATGTGCTCAGGCACAAGAGGCTAAGGTTCTCCGTTTCAGGCAGTATCACCGAGTGTTTGCCGTAGAGCGCAATAAGATTGAGGCCGCATGTAAAAAATATCCCAATTCGTTTCGCGACGGCATCATTGTAGCGACGTTCGTCGGTCTTCAAATCGGCAAGCCGGAAGTGCGGGAGTTTGCAAATCACAAGGAGTTCAGCGACTTCTTTAAGTCCAAAAACATCGATATGCAGATGTGCCTCAGCTCCACAATCGGACATAAGGATGAATGGACTTTCTCAAACGACATGCCGAAGATGACGGGTGCGAACGGTGTCACGGCAAAAAACAATGCGTGCCCACGCTCGCCCGAATTTCTCGCCTACATAAAGGATCTGTTCAGGAAATACGCCGCACTCAAACCTTCAGTGATCTGGCTGGACGATGATTTCCGTATGCCGCACCATCCTCCGGTCGATTATGCATGCTTCTGTGATTCATGCATCGCGCGTTTTGCCGTTGAATCAGGTGTCGAAATTCCCCGCAAGGAGCTTGTTGAGGCGATCCGTCTCGGCAGTACGGTAAATGGAGTTAATGTGCGCCGTGCATGGCGAGACTATTCAAGCCGTGCGCTTACCGACATCGCATCCGCCGCTGCTGATGCCGTTCATGCGGTGGATGATTCGATCGCGATCGGATACATGGTGTGCAATCCCGGCGGGCACGGCTATGCGCCACCGGATTTCAAGAGCTGGATCGAGAAGGGGCGCAACCGGGACGGCGTCGTATATTTCCGCCATGGCAGCGGTGTCTACAACGATTTTACTCCGTATGCCTATGACAGCATCCTGATGAAGAACATCTCGATCGGGCGGCTCTGTGCAATGACGGAGGGGCCGGGCGTCATTAATCTCACCGAGGAAGTGACGCATCCCTATAACCGCCGTACGAAATCGATGAAAATAACTTTTCTCGAAGCGGCTCTGAATCTTGGTCTCGCAGGCGCTGACGGTATTACGTACGATGCGATCAAGCCAAACCTTGACGAACAGCTCAAGGAAAATGCAATTGTCTCATACATGCATCAGCGTGACGGAGAGCTTCAGCATATGTACGCATTGGTGCGCGGTAAGCGTCAGATAGGGGTGTATCCGTTCTTTTCGAGAGACATATGGCTCAAGAACGAACCCCGCCGCAGTATGCGGGAAATTTCACTGCTTGGAGTGGAAGGGTGGAGACCTCTTATGTATCTTGGAATTCCCTTCACCTTCAGGGAGCGAGGTGCGTCGCTTCTGCTCTTGACGTACAAGGGTGTGCGTGCGATGTCTGTGGAGGAAATTGAAGGATGGCTGAAGCGCGGTGTGGTTGCCGACGGATCGGCGGCACTTGAAGTGGAGCGTATCCTGAAACGCAAGCTTTCGAAGAAGGATAAAGCGGCTGTATTCTGTAAAGACAATGATGGAAGATGGAACAACGATGTATGGGGCTTGGAGGCAAGCTTGCGCATCAAAAACAGTATGGATATGCTGTGCGGCGGCAGAATGCCCTCACGTGTTGATACAGCGGTGCGGATGGCGCAGAGCACTTGGGATTCAACCGAAGGGAAAGAACGTGCGGTATTTCTGTTCAATATGGATTTTGATGATTCGACAGATGCTAAGCTGACGGTCGACGGAAGGTATCGTGCTGAAGTTTTGGATGCGGCGACAGGTTCTTACTCGTTGATTGGCGAAGGCGATTCGTTCAAGCTGCCGACAATTCCTGCATGGTCGCCTATGGCAGTGCGCCTTGTTAAAATCGATTGATATGTTATAATTGAAGGACTATTTAACTGAGAAAGGATGAATATACAATGAAACTCCAATACATTGCGGCATTGATGACGGCTATTAGCGTTTTCGCGGTTAATGCGGAAGAGCCGGCTCCATTTCCGGATTGGGGAAAACCGTACGCCGTCACGTCCGGTCCGCATGAACATTTGCTCGCCAGCTACTATGGAATCAATTCTTGGAGTCCCAACCAGCGGTATGTGAGCGTTCTCAGAACCGATCTTAACGGAAGGCTCCCCGAGGCGGGTGAGAGATGTACACTTGGACTTGTCGATCTCAAGGACGGCAACAAATTCATTCCTGTTACGACGACCGCCTGCTGGAATTTTCAGGAGGCTACGATGGCGCATTGGCTCAATGACGACGAAATTATTTTCAACGATGTCCGCGACGGAAAGTTCAAGGCCGTGGTGATCAATTGGCGCACGAAGAAGGAACGCGTGCTGCCGATGCCGATATCGGCAGTGTCGACCGATATGAAATGGGCGCTTTCCATCAACTATGCGCGCCTTTCGATCGTCCGCCCCGACTACGGCTATGCCGGCGACGGGCAGGACCCGCGCGAGATGGTCGAATGGCCCGAAGATGACGGTCTTTGGAAAATGGATCTTACGACGGGCGAGACAAAGCTCATTCTTTCCGTCGCCGCCGCTCGCCGCCTTATGCCTGCGACTCAAAAGGTAAAGGGTAAGCCAGGGCGTCCGCTCGCTTATTTCTGCCATACCATCATTTCCAAGGATGATGCCAAAATATTCTTCCTTGCCCGTTCCATTGATTGGTTTGACAAGAAGATCCATAAAACCTCAATCTGGCAGACGACCAGTCTGACGGTCAACAACGACGGGACGGAATTGCGCCGTTGTTTCAAGGATGGCTGGATGGGTAGCCATTTCAATTGGGCTCCGGATGGAAGCCACAAGCTGCTCGTGACTGCGGTTTGGAACGGCGAGAAGCGTGAGCCTGGTTCGCGCTTTGACTGGAGCCCTGTGGAGTTCACAGTGGGTGAAGAGGAAAAGGTCCGCCGTATCGGCGGCGGCGCCCTTGACTGGGATTGGCACTGCCTCTACTCTCCTGACGGCAAGTTCATGAGTGGAGAAACGTATTGGACGAAGAACTTTGAGCGTCCGTGGATTCTCGTGCGCCTTTCTGACGGAATAACGAAGCCCATTGGATCGTTTTATGTTCCCAAAGAATATCGTACAACGCATTGGCGCTGCGATCTCCATGCGCGCTATCGTCCGGACGGAAAGCAGATTGCCTTCAATTCAGTCCATGAAGGTACCCGCCAGGTCTATTTCTTCGACATAAAGTGATTGTGCAGCGCATATGCGCTTTCAGCGCGAGCGGCGGTCGATTCTGCCTTTAGCGTACGGTTGTCAGTGCGGAGATTTTCGTGTTTCTGAATTCCCGCATTGACATTCCGAACCGTACCCGGAAAATGTTCTTCAGGTGATTGGCGTTCTTGAAAGAGCATTCTTTGGAGATGGTTGTGATTGATCGCCTGGTTCTCGCCAGGCGCTTGCACACCTCTCCAAGTCGTCGTTCCCGGATGGCTTGTGCGATTGTCGATGAATGGAACTGCCTGAACCTCAGCTCCGCGAGCGATCTTGAGACGCCAAGGTGGCGGACCACGTCTAAAACCGTGATGTCATCGGTGGCGTGGGCATCGATATATGCAAGCGCTCTCAGGATAAGCGCGCGTGCCGGCGAAACGGGTGCGGTGCTTTCGCGTTCGATCACGGTTTTGGAAGAGCACAATACCGATTTCGCCCTTTTTGATTTCTGGCGGAGCAGTTTTGCGAGCTGATCGGCCGCGAGAGCACCTTCGCCGCGATGATCCGGAGCTACGCTTGAGAGAGTGGGTTTTGCCGATTCGCAGAGCAGTCGGTCGTTATCCACCCCCAATATGCATATCTGGCCCGGAATTGAAAAGCCTTCATTCCGGCATGCTTCAAGAACATGCAGAGCCCGCACATCGTAGGCGGCCATCAGCGCCGCCGGTTTTTCGATGGCCGTAAGCCATTTGGAGAGCCTGAGCATATCCTCATGAGAGCCGTCGTCAAACGGTGAATGGTATACCTTTGCGGTTCTTCGCATGCGGGCGATTTGGGATTTGAAACCTTTTTCCCTCAGATTCGACCAGTATACGCTCCCGCCTTTGGGGATGAAACCGAAAGTGCCGAAGTTTCCGAGTTCGACAAGCGCATCCGCCCCCATGCGCCCGATGTCCTCGTCGTCATTATGGACGTTTACGATGTTCAAAGTGCGTTTGGCCAGCGATGTCGTCTGGCTTCCGATTACCACGAGCGCAATGGTGGATGCGATGAGACGGTCGGCGGCTTCGTCGGAGATGTCGCCGATTACGATGCCGTCAACGCCTTCGCGCTCCAGTTCGTCTATTCTCGCCGGAGTGAAATCCTGCGGGTCGACGATGCGCACGCTCCAAAGAGGATTGTCCGAGCCTACCGATTCCAGAAAGCCGGCGAAAAAATCGCGCCACGAGGCCTGTGCCAAGTCGAGCGCAAGAACGATTTTAGCTGTTGTCCTCTTGTTCATAATCGATTTCGGTTTTTTTGGGTCGCGATTATAGCATATGGCGGGCTGCTTGTCATTAGTGAAACAGTGATATTTTAGTTGTTGAAACAATGATATCACAGTATTCCGTGCCGGGATTCGTTATGATATAATGCCGGCATGAAAAATCTGAGGCTTCGTGCATAAGTGTGGGTGCGTAGGTGGGTAAATGACGGTCGTCGAGAGAGCTTGTGAGGTGGCGGGGAACCCGGTATTGGCTGGGTTG
>JAGBFY010000063.1 GCA_017936245.1 Kiritimatiellia bacterium | reverse complement strand
GTGGAGGATTCTTCGACTGCAACCTCTATGCAGGTCTCTTCGACGTGGTCGCGCCTCGCTACCGTGCCGCTGCAACGGGCGTGTATCTCTGCGGTGCGTTCTTCGTTGGATGTCCCGCGACTGCGGTGCTCGGATATGTGGGGCAGCATTTCTCGTATCAGCAGGGAATTGCCATTTTCGGTGGTACCTACCTGATCGGAGCGATTGCGGTGTTCCTTGCCCGTGCGGTGTTCTACAGGAAAGATAGGGTGGAATGATGAACATGTCCAAAATGAAAGTTGTTGCGCTCGCTATTGCGCTCTGCGCGGTCGCATCCGCATCGGCGGCGGTGTCGCTGATTCCCGCGCCACGCGAAATCAAGGAGAACGCAGGCTTTTTCGAGTCCGACAAGGGTTTCGACACTGTGCCTGTCGCTTTCGCGACCGATGCTTCAATCCCGAAGGAAGGCTATGAGCTCACAGTTGCGAAGGGCGGCATAAGCGTACGATCTTCCGACAAGGCGGGTGCGTTCTATGCCCGCAAGACGCTCCTTCAGCTTGCGCAGAAGACAAAGAAGGGCTGGCGCTATCCATGTGTTGAGATCAAGGATTCGCCAGCCTATGGATGGCGCGGCGTTCTGCTGGATGAAGGCCGTCACTTCTTCGGCAAGGAGACAGTGCGTAAGCTTCTCGATCTCATGGCGATGTACAAGATGGACGTGTTTCATTGGCATCTCACAGAGGATCAGGGGTGGCGTCTTGAAATTCCGCAGTATCCGAATCTCGCCAGATGCGGTTCGGTGCGCCTTCGTTCTCCCGCACATGGAGCAGTACTTAATCGCGGCAAGGATGCAGATGGCGCGAGAAAGTACTGGAGCACGGAGATGACCACAGAGGTCTATGGTCCGTTCTACTATACCGCCAAGGATGTTAAGGAGATTCTCGCCTATGCTGCGGAGCGTCACATCCGTGTGGTTCCGGAGATCGAGCTTCCCGGACATGCCCGCGCGGCGCTTGGTGCATATCCGGCGCTCTCGTGCTTCCCAGAACGCATAAAGTCAGGCTCTGCCGCAGACGATTGGGGTATCCATCGTGACGTGTTCTGCATGGGCAACGATGAGACGATCCGTTTCCTTGAGGATGTTCTTGACTATGTGTGCGAAATCTTCCCGTCCCCGATAATCCACATCGGCGGCGATGAATGCCCGACCATCAACTGGGAACAATGCCCAAAATGCCAAGCTCGCATGAAGAAGGAAGGTCTTTCCAAGGCCAGCGAACTTTAGATCTGGATTACGCAACACATGGCGAAGCATCTAGCGAAGAAGGGTCGTCGCATCATGGGTTGGGACGAGATTCTCAACGGCGACGTTCCGAAGTCTGCAATCGGCCAGAGCTGGCGTGTAGCCGCAAAGGAAGGTGCGGGAACGGCTCATGTTTCCGGTGCGCAGGGTGCGGTGAAGGGTCACGACATGGTGATGTCTCCTCACAATCTCACTTACTACAGCTATCTTCAGGGGCTTGAAGACGATCCGTTTCTGCGGGCGGGTCCGAAACTTTCGCTTGAAAAGGCATATACGTTCGACCCAGCCGCCGGTGTTCCGGAATCTGCGCGTTCGCGTATCCTTGGCGGACAGTGCTGCATGTGGGGCGAATATCTC
>JAGBFY010000007.1 GCA_017936245.1 Kiritimatiellia bacterium | reverse complement strand
GTTGGGTTCTGATATCCACGCCTTTGTGTCAACCATTGACGAATCAAAGCTGCACAGCCGGACACGAATGGAGCCGCCATTGAAGTTCCACTATCATACATGTAACGGTCAAAACCAGGATAAAGCCCTCTCGCCGTCCCTGAAGCCTTGGTTGAACGTGTCGATACGATATACGTTCCTGGCGCACACACATCCGGTTTGATACGGTCATCTTCCATCGGCCCTTCCGAAGAGAATGACGCAACCTTTGACGGGGTATCGGCGGTGGCATCTTCATAGGGCCTGTTGTTTTCGGTAGCCCCGACAGCCAACACATTCTTCGCTCCGGCCGGTTCAAGAATAGTATATGCGCTCCAGCTGTTTCCTGCGGCGAATACAGCAAGGATTTCTGGATACCGCCATAGATAGATGTCGAATTCAATGCTCCATGATGAATATTCCGAACCGTTCCCTCCACCCCAGCTTCCTGAATGGATATAGGAAGGATAATCTCCATTTACGGCAAGCAGGGTGCTCGGATAAGGTGTCCAGATATTATTACTTGAATCTCCGCACTGAAAGAAATTCATGTTCGCCTCATACGCAACACCCTTGAACCAGCCGCCTGAGTTCGCTCCGTTGCCAACCGCGATCCCAGCCACATGCGTTCCGTGTCCAACCTGATCATAGCCAAGGCAGCCCTGCACCGTTTCCAAAAAACCAATCCGTCCTTTGAAATCAGCCATCATCGAAGTTCGCTTTCCTGTATCCAGGCCTGAATCGGAGATGGTTATATACTGGCCTCTACCTGTCAGCCCATATGTTTCATGGATAGGTGTCACATTGAGAAGCCCAGGGCGCGAAGCCACATCCACAAGCAGTTTCGGCTGGACATACCGTTCCACCCATCGCACGTCACCGCGCTTTACCAGCTCCTCAACCACATCCACCGGAACATCAGCACGGACCGTCCCCCTATCGGAAGCAACCTCACGTCGTATTTTAGCCCCCTTTGCTGCAAGCAGCTCTTCGATAATACGCGAATCATCCTTATGCAACGGCACAACCGCAACCGACAGATCATTTGCACCAGACTTAATCTCACACTTCAAAGAGCCAGACATCTTATCGGCGGCAGAAAGCGTCTCAATTGCAAGAAACGAACCATCAGCGGCAATATTTCGTAATGTAGCCGCATCCGCCTCGACCACAATTCCATATGGGGGTACAACCCCTATTACTCGTGCGCCACAGGCGGCTATGCAATCACGGACTGCGCGTGTTGCCTTCTCACGAGACACCACAAGAAACGGAGAAGTTCCGCGTTTACTGACAATATTTGGGAGTTTTGGAATCTCAACCGTGGGGACAGACCCTTCAACCGTGGGGACAGACCCTTCAAAAAACGGGACTGTCACCGTGCGGTTCGCGAGGCGAACCTCGCGCACGGACGGTTGCCGCCCAGTTGAATCCTCTGTGAAATCGCGCCGAAGCGCACAAAAACATATCGCGCCCGAAATGACGAGCGCAAACGCTGCTGTCAGGGACGCGATATGCCTTGTCTTCATGATCTGCCGATTATTTTTCCAGTTCCTTTATGAGCGCCGGAATGATCTCAAGCGCATCACCTACGATGCCAAGATCCGCAACCCCGAAAATCGGAGCGTTCGGATCGTTGTTCACGGCAATGATCGTATCAGCACCGCGTATTCCCTCAAGGTGCTGAATCGCACCCGAGATGCCGAAGCACAGGTAGATGCGCGGAGCGACGGTCCTGCCCGTCTGCCCCACCTGACGCGGAATCCCGGTCCATCCGGCATCCACGGCGGCACGAGATGCCGCCACCTCTCCGCCGAGAAGTTCTGCGAGACGCTGAAGCTGCGCAAAGTTCTCAGCCTTCTTGAGACCGCGACCGCCGGCGACTAGAATCTCCGCTGCGGCGATATCGACACCGTCCGCAAAGGGTTCACGCTTCACGATCTTCGTCATCGGAGCAATGAGCTTGAGCGCCTCGGCAATCGTTTCGCACTTCGCCGCCGACGCAGAATCAACCTCGCTCTTCTTGAACACCTTCGGACGCACCGTCGCCATCTGAGGACGGTGGTTTGGCGTCATGATCGTGGCCATGATGTTTCCACCGAACGCTGGACGCGTCTGATGGAGCAGCATCTGCATCACATCAGTATCCTTGTTGAGAGTGTTCTCAACCTTGAGAGCCGTACAGTCGGCGGTCAGCCCCGTGCGCACCCTCACCGCGACACGCGCAAAGAAGGCGCGTCCGATAGCTGTCGCCCCGGCTAGAATCACCTCCGGCTTGTGCTTCACGACAAGCTGCGAGAGCGCATCGACATATACGTTCGCCTCGTACTCCGACAGTTCGGGGGCGTCAACCTTGTATATCTTGTCCGCACCGTAGGAAGCGAGCTCGGAATCGACCGATGGAGGAAGTCCGCTTCCAAGGATCACGGCACACACCTTGCATCCGTCACCGCGCTGAGCCTTCAGCTCACGCGCTTTCGTGAGAAGTTCCAGAACGACTTCTGCGACCCTGCCGTCCGTCTGTTCAGCGAACACCCAGATATCCTTGTAGCTCTCGATGTTCTCGGTGCCGTTGACTTCCGCCTTGACCTGCGAAATGGCCTTGAACGGACACGCCGGAACGCATGCGAAACATGCCTTGCATGCAGCGGGATCGACCTCTGCGACCTTGCCGAGTTTGTTCACTCCTGGCGCATCGGCCATGGAGAGAGCGCCGAAGCCGCAGCCCTTCACGCACTTGCCGCAGCCGACACATTTCTTGACGTCTATCAGGATGGGTGCGTCAGCCATTTTTCACCAGACCTTTCTTTTCGAGAAAATCAACGATGGCCTTAGCCGCATCCGCACCGGAGACGACGATCTTCTCTCCGCCGCCCTTGATCGGCGGCGGGAATATCGTAACAACTTTAGTGGGAGATCCCTTGAGCCCGATCTCAGACGGATTCGCACCGATATCCTTCTCGTTGAGAACCATGACATCCGCTTTCGCAGCACGGATCGCACCGGAGAGCGGTGCGTAGCGCGGGGCATCCGATTCCTTGAGAACCGTCATGACGGCGGGGAGCATACCTTCAATGGTTGCGACGCCATCATCCATCACGCTTTCAACAGAGAACTTCGCGCCGTAGCCTCCGACGGAAACGTCGATCTTGCGAACATAGGTCACAAGCGGAACACCGAGGAATTCGCTCACGCCAGGCCCCACCTGAGCGGTGTCGCCATCAATCGCCTGTTTCCCGAAAAGGACAAGGTCGGGAGTCTTGCCGCCACATGCTTTTTTGATGGCCTGGGCTATCGTGTAGCTTGTCGCCAACGTGTCCGCGCCACCGAACGCACGGCTCGACACGAGAACCGCGTCATCCGCACCACGCGCAAGCGACTCGCGCAGCACGGCTGTCGCCTGAGGCGGCCCCATGGACACTACCGTAAGCTTCGCTCCATGGCGGTCCTTGAGTATCAAGCCCTGCTCAAGGGCGTATTCATCGAACGGATTTACGATCGATTCTACGCCCTCGCGCATAAGCGTGTTGGTTTCCGGATTTATCCTGACATTCGTCGTGTCAGGAACCTGCTTTACGCAAACTACTACATGCATGGCGGCAAAATATTGCTGTCGTTATCTTACTTCTCAACGCCGAAATGGTATTCCGTGCGAGACCTGAACGTTTCGCCGGGACGAAGCACCGTGGACGGAAATTCGGGATGGTTCGGAGAGTCGGGATAGTGCTGAGTCTCAAGCGCGACGCCGGCATACTGGCAAAGCTTCTTTCCGGGAGTTTTTGCAGGGAGATCACCATGCATGTTCTGCGCACCGTACATCTGCATGCAGGGTTCGGTCGTCTTGATGAGAAGCGTACGGCCGGAAACAGGATCGCGCATAAATGCGGCATCCTTGAGCTTTCCGTTTTCGCCGCGGAGGACAAAGTTGTGGTCGTACCAGTTGTCCATGGGGGCGAGGGCGGCATCGGCCTTCATGAGATCTGCCTTTGCGCCGATTGCGCGCAGCTCCGTGAAATCGAAACCGGTGCCCGCAACAGGTGCATCCTTGGTGGGGATCAGACCCTCGTTCGTCTGCGTGTACTTGTCGGCGAAAATCTTGAGCTCCTGATTGAGCACGTTTCCGCTCGACTCGCCCGCAAGGTTCCAGTATGAATGGTGCGTGAGGTTAAGCACGGTGGGCTTATCGGTGGTGGCCTCGTATTCGACCGTCCATACATTGTTTGGCATCACCTTGTACGTGACCTTGCATGTGACTGTGCCGGGGAAGCCCATCTCGCCGTCCTTGGAGACGTAGGTAAGCTCCAACCCCTGAACCGGCCCAAGGCGCAAGGGCTTCACATCCCAGATCTGCTTGTCCCACCCCTGCGGACCGCCATGGAGATTGCAGTGGCGCTTCGCCTTGTTCTCGTTGACCGGAAGCTGGTATTCCTTGCCGTCCAGAGTGAACTTGCCGTGCGCAATGCGGTTGCCGTAGCGGCCGATGAGCGTACCGGCGGAAAAGCCGTACTTCTCGTACTCTGCGGCGGAGTTCCAGCCGAGCGTAACGTCGGCGAGATTACCGTATTTGTCGGGCGCATAGCAGCGCACAAGACGTCCGCCATAGTTCGAGACGTCAAGAATCAGGCCTCCCAATCCGCGCAGGCGGTACACTTTCGTCTCACGTCCATCTGCAAGCTTGCCAAAATCGCTTACGCGACCGCGCATCATCCCCCTGCCCTGTCTCATGCGCATCTGGCGCATCATCTCCTTCCTCTGCTCTGCAGTCGGACGCTCACCCTTGGGAGCTCTCTTGACGGGTGCCTGAGCCATACAAGCCACGCTTCCCATCAGAGCCATTGCCATCATCAGTTTTTTCATTTTGTCTCCTTTCGGTGGACGGGAACATCCCTTCCGCTTCTGATTTAACCTTTGAATATTACAAACTTGCGAACAAAGAAATTCATGAGAAAAGATGCGACAACCTCAACAATCACCGCAGCCGTCGTCATCATCCCGAAATATTTTATGAGGAGGCTCTGCACACCGAGCGCAACAACCGTCGCGAGCGCCGCAACGCCGAAGAACATCAGGAATTCAACATACCAGCGGAACTTTCCTGGCTTGAAAACGAAAAGACGGTTCATCATCCAGCAGAATATGTTGGCGACGGTAAAGCCGCCAGCCGTGGCGACCGCCGCCCTGAACGCCCGCACTCCGTCGGAAACTTCAACCGACGGCAACCCAAGGAAACGCACAGCCCAGTCATCCGCGCCAAGGCACTTCAGGCATGTGGCGGCTAGCAGATAGAATCCAATCATCTGTACGCATGTCGACAGCACACCTATCACGCCGTACTTCACGAACTGCGCGAAAGGTCCGCTGTCATGCGAAAGGAAACGGCGCACCGTGCGCCACTTCGTCAATCTATCCTGCTCCTTCTCCATGACCCCTTATTTTACCACAAATATCCATCTGCACCCAAACACACTTCACCTTCAACCGGGGCAATGCGACCAAACAGACCGACAAAGGTTGGACCCAGAATCAAAGATCTCTTTCTTCGAATGTGAAACAGGAAACCTTAAGACCACATGACTTGAACGATTCCACAACTGCGCGCAGACGTTCGGGCGCTAGCTCGCATGCGATCACCACACTATCGGCCTTCGTCTCTTCAACTATACGTTTTGCGTCCATGTGAGGTCCATCCACCTTCATGCCGCCGATATACTTTCCGCGGAGAAGTATGTCATCATCGACAAGCCCCACTATGACGCGCTTCTCCGCCAGAATCTTGCGCACAATCTCACGTCTGAACGACCGGTAGCGGAGCCCCGCCCCAAATACGAGAGTGCGCGAGAATGTCATATCATCCGCCATGCGCTTTGCCTGGATTAGATAGAACAGGTCCCTTATAATCTGTCGCATTGTCCGCACCAGCAACAGCAAGATCAGAGACAGTCCGAAATGCACGCCCGGGAATGCAAACATCCGCCCTTCCTCGTACCTAAGCATCAGCATTATCGCCATCGATGCCAGCATGCCGACCGCCACCGCCACTATAAGACGGATATAGTTCGACAGCATCGCCCTGCCCCATACCGTGGTGTACGCCCTGAAGCAGACAAGGGCAAAAAAGACAGGTATCACCCTCAACGGCAGAAGCGTGTGGAACGACCTCGCGGTCGGCTCAATCTTGAAAACGACCAAAGTCAAGTACCACGTGACGGAAAGAATGAGGACATCCGCAAAGATAAGCAGAGGCACGGAAAACGCCGCCCGGCGGCGACGGCGAACCGGAGTGAGGTTGTGGGCGACCATATTCGCGAGCCGTCCCGCATCCAGAAGCTCAACACGCGACATATCCTTGACCACAATGAACGTCGCAACCACAAACGCAACGATGAACAGCCCCGCCGCACGGTCTTCGAGCATCACGCCTCCAACTCCTACAACGACAAGAAATGCCGCGAACGCGTACATCACCACCGCTGTCTTGCGCTGAGACACAAACCGGCGCAGAAGACGATGATGAAGGTGGTCGGAATCCGGCTGCATGAGCTTTGTACCGTCCCTGTCGCTGTTGGACTCCCTTTTGATCAACGCACGTACGGTTCTGCGCACTATTGCAAGGGCCGTATCAAAGATCGGAACGCCCATCGCAAGCAGCGGCACTCCTAAACCGACAAGAAACGAACCGCTTGTATTCGTGGCAAGAGGCATTGTCGACAGAAAGAACCCCAGGAACATGGAGCCTGTATCCCCTAGGAATATCGACGCCGGGTTGAAGTTGTAGCGCAGGAATCCAAGCAGAGAGCCGATAAACGCAAGATACAGGAACATCTGCCCAGGCGACTCAAGGAAGAAAAGAGACCCGGCCATCCCTGTCGCCGCTATCACCGCCAATCCAGACGCCAGACCGTCAAGTCCGTCTATCAGGTTGAAGGCGTTGACCGCGCCGACGATCCAAAACACCGTGAACTGGAAATCGATCCACCAGGGAAGCATCGGAAGAACCGACCTGAAACTGATGCCGCACCAGAAATAGACCATGGAGGCGATGGACAGCTGTCCGATAAGCTTAACAACCGGCTTCATGCCGAACTTATCGTCTATGAACCCTAACGCTCCAATGCCGAGCGAAAGCGCGATCATCCTCCAGAACACCGAATCATGAAATGCAGGGGATACGGGACCATCGGAGAGAAAGGCAAACACCGACATTGACAGCACAAAGGACGCGATCACGGCAACACCGCCACCACGGGCGACGGGACGCTTGTTGATGCGCCGCCCGCCGGGAACGTCAACCATGCCGAGACGGCTGTTGATCTTGCGCACCAAAGGAGTTAGTGCCAAGGAAAGGATCAACGAACCGGCAAACACCCCGAAATACGGGAGTGTCTTGAGAAGCGTTTCAACGATGCCTTCAATGCGCGTCATTCAAAATCCCCCATCGCCTTCAGGAATTCCAAAAGTTCCACCTCTGTCGCGCCAAGCGCATGGACAGTCAGCATAACCCAACGGTCAACACGGTTCAACACCGACCGGTCGATTACGTCCTGCCAGATGCGCCGGGTATGGGAGGCGGTGCGGAATCCCTCCTGATTGAAGAACGTGTACGCCTCCATCGCCGATGCGCCGCCGGGCTTGGCGATATCAATCACATGCCAAGGTCTTCCGGCAACATCGAAGTTCCTGGGATTGGACATCACATACCCCTGAGACGGCAGACACAGCTCTGGACGGTGTATCGAGGCGCGGGATGTGCCCCCCACGACAAACGATGCGAGGAACTGTGCGCCAGAACCTGACTCGTACATCTTCTTGACGATGCGGGTGTCTTTCGGAAGTATGGTCAGTTCCCCTTCCGAGACCTTCTGCTGTTCAGCGAACTTCTCGTCATCTGTGGCGAATCCGGCAAGCTCAACGAACTTGACGTCCGGAGCCTTTGCTATTGTGGCAGGGGGCGTCTTAGCCTGAAACACAAGCACCGATGCAAAAAACGCCGCTGCACATACAACACAAACCATATGCGAAACCTTCGGAGCCCACGCGGCGAGCAAAGCGGAAGACGTTTCATCCCTGCTCTCGTTTCCACAGTCGGGCACTTCTGCTTTTTCGCAATCACGGTTGAAGATGCGGTCAAGAAGCTCACCCGCCACAACCATAAGACCGATGGCCACGATAAACACGATATAGCCGGAATAGTCATGGTAGAATCCGGTTGCGAACTGCGGATCCGTGCAGGATGCGATTACGCAGATGGAGACGATACGAGCCACATTCCCGGCGATGGCGAGAGGGATGGAGCAGGCGAAAAGCAGACCTCGCCTGAACCATGTAGGCTGGTTGAAATATGCGTAGCCAGCAGTAAGCGCCATAAGCGCAAACAGTGAGCGCAGACCAGAGCAGGGTTCTGCGATATCGACGGCGAAAGGATGCGCCCCACGGGAAATGACGGCAGTACCCTCACGGACAGCCTCAAGTCCGATCCCGTTCAAAACGGCGAGCGACGTTGCGCCAGCGAGATAGCGCAGCTGGATCGTAACGAAATCAAGGAATGTCGCAAGCGGAATGCAGAAGAGAAGATATGCGGCCGGGAAGAGAAACAGTTTGGCCATGCGCCACCCGAAGAACGTCCAGGGCACGGTGAAGCACAGCCCGATGAAACCGAGCTGCTCGAGGCGAAGCTGAACGCCTCGTGTTCCCAGCAACGACAGACACAGGAAAGGAACGCTCAGCAACAGCCCTATCCACGAAAAGCACGAATTGCGCAACGCCGCAGAAAGTTCCGTGCGCTTGGTCCAAAGCACATACAGAGAGAACACCGGCACGAACCATCCAAAGGACATATCCTCTTCCTGCGCATGCGCAAAGATCACATACGCACGGTCGAACATTCCACCGAAACCGTACAAAGCACACAGCACCGTGACCGAAAGCGAAACGATCACAGCCACAGCAGAAAAATTAATTCCACATTTATCCTTTAACATGCGCAAATTATACCATATATCTAGAATCTCCGTCTATGATCTAACACTTGGCAAAAGGCCATAAAATCAGCAGCAACTAAAACCCCTTGATACAAAACCGCACAACCCCTCCCTTTTAAAAGCGGATTTTATCGGCCTTCCGTCACCTCCGTCCACTTACTCCTGCAATCGACAATAGTAGTAATCGGTCACCCTGTTGCGCATTGCGCCTGCGGCGCGACCGCTAAAGCCGCCCACCGGACACGAAACGGCATCACCGTCACGAAAAGACGCGAAAATTTTTGACTGAGGCTGGAAAGTTTAGAATGCTTAAAATGTTGCCGATCTGAAAGTGTTGCCAATCGCCACTCACTCTCCAAAAGAGACGTGATGCGTGAGTTCGGTGCCGTCGGAGAGTGTAAGCTTGATGGTTGTACCTGCGTGACTGAGGGGAAAACCGTCATGGGGTATTTTGCCGCCGTACCGAGAGGGGCAGCGTCCCCGCTGCCCGCGATTCGCCGCCGTACGGGCAACGAGGAGATCG
>JAGBFY010000062.1 GCA_017936245.1 Kiritimatiellia bacterium | reverse complement strand
TCCGTAAACCTCATGGAGGTGCGGCATGCGGAGACGGCCCTTGTTCCGCGCATACCAGCCGTTGCAGCCGATGCGGTTGGGCTCTCCGTAATCAGAGCCGAGAGACCACATACATGACATATCGAGATCCCGCTCAACGCCTTCTCCGTCCGCTATCACCTTTCCGTAGTGGGTCATATGAACCGAACGTCCGGGCCACTTGTTCTCATTTATCTTATTGTGGGCGATAAGTCCCCAACCCCTGATTTCTCCGGCCGAGGAATCCGCATCAACTCCCAAATAAAATATCGAATTGACACCACCCTCGGCGACATAGAAATACTTGCCGCCCTCCATTTTAAGAAGACCGTAATTGTCGGGCCGCGCCCGCCCGATGCATGTTTCCTTCACGTTGGTGATAACCGAATCAGCTCCAGCCACCGTAACTATTCCGGTCACGGCTCCTTTCTCCGAACTTAAATATCCAACCCCTAATGATCCGCTGATTTCCGCAACTGCTCCACCTGAAACGGTGAGAGTGCCGATTGCATTGCCGCCGAATCCCAGATAGACCGAGGATACTGACATTTTCGCCTTGTTTGAAACGATTATATCTCCGCGTCCGCGAACGACATTCACATTCCAAGAATACCAGTTTCCCGCGTTGATCCAGCAGCTTCCCTTCAGTTCCGAACCTTCACCGTCCACCAGCAGCGTTCCGTGGGAACGGGTAGCGAGGCCAAGCGTAATCGGCCCGGCGAACGATAAGGAACCTCCATTCACTATTTCCAACCGACCTGTAGCCATCTGACTGTTGGCCGCAAGAAAAAACCGCTCATTTTTGTTTGCGACCTCAAACGATCCGCCGTCGATAATAAACGTTCCCGGCGAAAGATTTCCGACATAAAATGACCGGTAAGCTTCAACAACCGTTTTGGACAGCGAAGCCCCTTCATGATGCCGATAAATTGACTCCTTGGCGTCACTTCCCATCCCAAGCTTGAACTCCCGATAGACATTCACGGTACCGTAGTTGTCAAACTCCGAAACCGCGTTGTTGGTGCAACCCAGATGGAGGTGATGTCCCACATTAAGCGTACCGCGATTTTCAAATTTCGCATATGAATTCTTACCGCATCCCAGCAAGAGATCGTTCGTCACGTTCATGACTCCGGAAACGGCGTTCACAACAATACCGGTAGTATCACCTGTCGTCTGACTGCCTGAATAGTCAAACCCGAGTCTCATATTGTTCGCGGTCAGGCTTCCCTTGTTCGTTACGACACCGCCGCCGTAATTTGCATACCCGACATTCATGTATGCGTCGGGAACATAGAATGTGCCGCTTTCACCGATATTGAGCCATGAGTATTTTGTTCCTCCGCCGATATTGAAATCACCGAGCGATGTCCAACTGCCGGAAGGGATATCTATTTTTGCGGAACGTGTTCTGCCCCAATATTGGTTTACATACCCGATTAAAGACATGGAACGGTTTGTAAATGCGCCGCACACTTCCACGAGAATGGGGTTTGTGGCGGGAACCATTGCTCCGACGTTGCAATCGCCGCTGCCTATTATCAGCTCGTCGCACGAGGCGGACGTCCCTTCCGGAATCCGTATCGGCTGTTCAGACAACGGTTCCGTAAAGAGATATACCTTATCGTAATAATTATCCAGATCAGATCCCGGCAATCTGTCCATGGCACCACGGAATGGAGTTCCTCTGTTCTGCCAATTTCCGAGAACGTTCCACTCCCAGACGCCATCACCGGTTTTCGGGACATACATGTATTTGGCTTCTGTCGCAGCAAATGAGGAGAATCCTGTCAGCAATACGGTCTGTAGCAGACAGCATCTTTTTTTCAATTGACTTTGAATCACAATCTTCATTTGATTTCTCCTCTTGCGTTACGATGAAACTGTTTCGGACATTCCATTCAGAACATTACGGCATCTTTCCTGTCATACCTTGAAGAAGATTTTCTTCTTGTAGAACAGAAGCAGCATAAGCCAGGCGAGAATAAACGCACCGGCAGTCGTAACCGGTGCCACCCAGTGGTACGGGAGCATGTTCAACGTTCCGATAAGAAAACGGCGCGACGCGAAATTGAAGTCGATGTAACACCGGAGCAGATATATCGTTATCGCATTCGTTCCGACCACACGGAAGAAGAAACTCCAAGCGGTCCAGCCCTTTACGTCAATCAGCCAGTGGAAAAGCGAAAGAAGCGCCATTGCGATCGCCGATGACATCAGAACGAAGGTCGGATTCCAGAGCATCTTGACGCAAGGGCATACGAGACTGGCAAGCGCGGCGGCGACCGCCAGCCCCATGGAGAAATATCCGAGCATCTCCGACTTCTTTGCAGGAGACCAGTCGGAGCGTTTGAGAATAAGTCCGGCGAATATTCCGAGATAAGCGCAACCGGGCGAACCTCCAAGCGCAGAGATGATTCCCTCGCTGCCGAACTGGTGGTAATGCCCCGGCATCAGCCACTTCTCGAATATGAACACAAGATTTGTGCTGTAAACCCACGGATTGCATCCGGGCTCAATCATCGGCGGGATGAATCTCAGCGCCAACCAGTATGCCGCGAACAGCCCTGCCGCCGCAAACACCGTCTTGCGAGGTCCCAGAAAGAACAAGGTGGACGCGGCGATGAACCATGCAAAGGCGATTCTTCCGAGCACGGACATGTAGAGCAGATGCTGGAAATCGAACCGTAAGATTCCGCTCACCAGAAGACCCAACACAAAGAGAAGCATAAAGCGCTTGAAGAGACGAAGGAATATGCGCCATTCCGGCACCCCTTTCGCACGCTGTCCGTCAAGCGAAAACGGCCAACTCGCTCCCGCAAGAAACACGAAGATGGGGAATATGAGATCATGCCAGTGAAGACCGTCCCAGCGCACATGCTCCATCTGATCCGCGATGGTAGAACCGATATCCGTACCGGTTGCCCGTCCCGCCAGTTTCACGAACATTCCGAAGCCCATGATCCATATCATGTCAAACCCGCGTAATGCGTCTATCGACAATATGCGCCTGCTGCCGTTTTCCATTTTACACCTTAACTTCCTCAATTCTCAAATCCGGTTTTAAATTCACTCGACCGACCGGCTCAATACTCCATCTGACGACCTGATTTGGACGGTTTTGTATTGCCTTCCTTATGAGGCCATTTCATTCTCATTTCCGTGCGCGCCTCATAACGGAAATTGCAGATCAGATCGTCCTCGACCGTTGCGCGGTAATCGTTCATCGCCTTGAACGCGGCGTCGAACGCGGCGGCCTTCGCCTTGTCTCCCGGAGCTGCGAGTTTAGTCTTCTCCGCGATACGCGTACGGCGCGTCATCTCGGCATCCTTCAGACCCTTGCGCAGGAACTCGATTCTCGCGATGACCTCTTTGTCGCCGTTCGCCGCCTTCTTTGCGGAATCGAGAAGTCTGTAGTTGTCCGTAAAGAATCTTTCGGTGAAATATTCTCCGAGAATCGCGGGGCTGTTATGATAGCTTCCGCCGCCGTGATTGCCGCCGGTGCAGTTCTGCCAGGACACCTTGTGGAAATCGTCGAACGTCCACTGCGTGGTGTACGCATATATTCCGTCGAGATATTTCGAAATCTCGTAACGGGCGGAGCCGAACGCCGAGAGCAGCTCTTCGCGTGCCTGATCGTAGCCGTGAAGCGGATTGCGGAACGCCCGGATGAGCGCGTAGTTCATCATCGAGTGGCAGGCCCACGAACCGCGCAGGGAATCGAACTCGCATGCTTTCATGCCGTTCGTGTAGGCAAAGGCGAAATCATCGAGAATCAACCTGCCCTGATCAAACGGATAATTGCCGCCGGCGAGCATGAAGTTCGGACGGTACAGAAACTCCTTCACGCCTGCATTCTTCCAGCCGAGCATCACCTCCCTGAAATAGTCCGACTCCACCTTGTCATACGGGAAGTAGCTGCGCGGAACGATGTCGATCACCACCGACGGATCAAGCTTTGTTTTCCTTGGCGCTTCAAGATAGTTCTCGTATGCGTAGCCGACGACGCGCGCGTCGGGATTTATCTTTCGGACCTCCTCCTGAACGGCGTTGTAAAATCTCGCGTATCTGTCCGCCACGGAAGGAATATGACGAAGCCGCGGATCGTCTTTGGGTATCCCCCAGCGGTTGTCGCAGAGCATCGCGTTCAATCCGTAGGACCCGCGCTCTTTGCGTATCCTGTCGATGTCGGCGATGGTCATCTTGCCGTTCCAGTAGTCGCTCTTCGCGAATCTCGGATCCGGCGGATCTATCGAACGGCAGCGCTTGCACTGGCAAAGGGAAACATAGTCGTTCTCACAGCAGTTGACCCACGGCTCGAAGCCCCAGCGGCGACCATCCTTCTCCCACCAGGTCTTCCAGTCCGCAACGGCCTGTTTCCATACTCCCGGTTCGGAAACGCAAAGCGTCACAAGCGAACCCGAAGCGGCGGGTCGTCTCTCTCCGCCGGGAAGCTGATTGAAATATTCGGGGTGGCTTTTGCCGAAACGCTTCCACCAGCTTTCGAACGCATGGCCCGTCTTCGTGCGGCGCCTGCGCCCTACACGGTGGCGGACGAGGAACTTGTTCTGCTCTTTGCAGTATCTCTTTGCGGACTCCTCGTTGGAAAACCCGATTTTCGGCATGCCCCACGGCACTGTTCCGTGCATATAGCGTTCCTCAAGCGGCTCTATGCCGGTACGGTTGATCCGGACTATTTCAAAATGGTTGCGCTTCGGAATGACTTCGCCTGTAGGACCGGGCCATATCCACTTCACACCCATCTCCTTTTCGAGAAAGTCATACACGGCATAGATTGTTCCGTAAATCGTCGGATTCCAGATATTGCCGATGTCATTGTACTTTATGTCGGAGTCACGTCCGAGAAGATAAAGATTCTTGCGGAACGTCCTCACGATCCACTCGTCCTTCTTAAGTTTGCGTCCGGGGAGATTGATCGTCTTTGCTGCGGATGTCGCGCCCACGAATATGTGCGAAGGATACTTGGAGGCTCTGTACTTTCCCTCCCGGACAATTTCAATTGAAACGCCGAACGCCTTGTCGATATGATACTTGAGCTCATCGGCGGCATAACGCTCGCAGTCTAACGGCTTCGCCGGCAGAACAATATCGGCGCGCAGCCTCCCTTCCCTTACGATCGTCATGACCGAACCGGGAACCTTCCGTCTGTTTGTCGGTGATGTACGGTCCACAAACGTCCATGCACATATGGCCGCCGCAACCGCAACTATAGAGAACAATCCGCTTTTCATTCTTACCTCTACCTTTCTTAAATTCTTTATCTGACGAGCTTATTGCAGAAACCGCCTGCTCGGAAGATGAGGGATGAAGGCTGATTACACCTTGAGGAAAATTTTCTTACGATACAGAAAATAGAGCAAACACCAGGCTATCACAAATGTTCCGGCCGTTATCGCGGGATCGGTCCAATGGTCCGGAGCCATGTTGATGAACCCCCTGAAAAGACCACGTGATGTGTATTTGAGATCCACGAAACAACGCAGCACATAAATGGTTATCGCGTTCATCCCCACCACGCGGAAGAAGAAACTCCATGCGGTCCATCCCTTCACGTCGATCAGCCAGTGAAAGAGAGAGAGAAGCGCAGTTCCGATGGCGCCGGCCATCAAAACAAACGTCGGAGACCACATGTTTTTGACGCAAGGGCATACAAGACTCGCGATTGATGCCGCAGCGGCAAGCTCGACCGAAAAGACAGCGAGCATTTGGGATTTCTTCTCCTCCGCCCAGTCCTTCCTCTTGAGCATCAGTCCTGCGAACACTCCGATATATGCGCAACCCGACGCGCCGCCGAATGCGGAGAGGACGCCCTCGCCGCCCCAATTGTTGAAATGGTACGGCATAGCCCACTTTTCAAACAGCACCACGAGGTTGGTCATCATAGCCCATTGATCGCATCCCGGTTGGATAATTCCCGGAAGGAACGTCAGTGCGAGCCAGTAACTGCAGAACACGATCGCCGCTACGATAATCGTCTTGCGCGGTCCGCAGAAGAAAAGCGTAAGCGCCGCCACGAACCAAGCGCATGCGATTCGTCCAAGCACCGACATGTATCTGAGATGTACGAAATCAAAACGCATAATTCCGGACGTAAGAAGTCCGAGCAAAAAAAGAAGAATAAATCGCTTAACTATCCGCAGAAATATCCGCCCTTCCGGTACGCCCTTCGCCCGTTGCCCGTCAAGCGAGAACGGCCAGCTCGCGCCAGCGAGAAATATGAAGATGGGAAAGATAAGATCGTGCCAGTTAAGGCCATCCCAGCGGACATGCTCCATCTGTTCGGAAATCATGCCGCCGAAGTCTGTGCCGGAAGCCATGCCCGCCTGACGCAAAAACGCGCCGAAACCTATAATCCAAATCATGTCCAAATCATGTCAAAACCACGCAGAGCATCTATTGACAGTATACGCTTTTTCTGTGTTTCCAATTTCATTTATTGTTTGCTCCTCAACGAACGACACTCACCATCGCTGTTTATGATATCATATTTCCAGAGCGATGAAGCTCAAAAAATAAAAACATAGGGCATCTCGCACATACATTCGATATTGTAAGATCCTTTACCGATGAATAACGCCCCGTCATAACGCTACGCGTTTTCGGCAACCGTTGAAACGTTTGTGACGATTGCCGCCAGAGAACTGACGGGAAACGCACCAAAAGCCAGCGCTAGCAACAACATCCAACGACAAATTGAACAATACATACAGTTATCTCCTTATAGGATTAGAAATGACGAGTACTATAGCACATTACACCTCATTAAATCTCTCGATTGCGCAAAATAACTCCACCCCTTTACGCAACACCACACAATTACCTAAACCGTCGCTCCAATTTCAAAGTAGGTCAGACCTACTTTGAAATTAACCATCTTCCGCAATATCCTGCCTGTTGCTGCAACGTGAAATAAGATGGTAATAGGCTGTTCCCTCGCCTGACGACTTGATTCTTGGCGTTCTTGCCATGATTCTGTACTCCGATTGCCATTTTCCGAATGTGCGCGGCCACGCGGCTACGCATTCGGCATTTCGGAATCGGCCATGCCAGAGCCATGCCGCGCGCGATCTGCATCTTCTGTACCATGCACTGGACTAGCCTGTCCATCACGCAACGCGGCGTCTGCGTCCTTTTAGATCTTCACCCCCAGCCTATCGGCCTCCTGACGGACTCCCTAAAATCTCATCGCAGACAACGACGGATCCCCACTTATATCCGCCCGCCGGCGGAACTCAATCCCAAGGGAACTGCACAAATTGTCTCATAACCATCTGAATAATGCAAGCGAATCTTCACAAAATTTTATTTTTAGCAGATAAACAACAAAAGACAGACTAATCGTCTAAAAATTACACATTTCCAAAGGTCCAACCCCTGATGTTCCCGTCCCCCCCCCATTTTCGTGAGCCCCGCAAGGGGCTTTCGTGTCTGCGGACAGCGACGTTTCAATCGCGCGTTCGCGCGATTCGTCACCGCCGCAGTTTTAGTGGTCGCGGCGAAGCCGCACCGCACAACCGAGCAACCGATTACCAAGAGAGAACTGGAGAATCGGGAGTCACAAATTGTGGCCACCAATATTAAGTTGGAATCGTATGTAAAAATTTCACCTCCGCAAGGGTCTGTCCCCTCAGAATCTGTCCCCGCAGAATCCACATTCTACACGGCCCTTAAACTAATCGCAATTTTAACAAAACCTATCCCAACGGGAAGGCTGATGAGAATATGGCTCGGACTGCTTCTCAAGATTATGGTGTGGACGAAATCTTACATACCACAAAACTGCACTATTTCACAAAACAACCAGATTCACGAGTCAAATTACGACTCTTTTCAGGGTCTCACCCCAGTTGTCCCACCCCCACGAAGAAGTCGGTACTGCCCCTTGCCGGAGTGTGTACTGACCATCATCAAAGTGCGTACTGACCATCCGCTAAAGATGCCGACGACGGCACCAGCGATGAAGAGAAAGGTTTTCGGGGTATTGTCCCCACGCTTTTCCGACCGCCAACCGAAAGTGAACCGGGGAAAGCCTATGCGCCACCAATCGAATCCCGCGCCCCCTTATCCCAAGGGTACGGAGACCCTCGTGGTGAGGGTCACTTGACCCTCGTGGCAAGGGTCAAGTGACCCTTGGGCTAAAGGTCACGTGACCCTCATGGCAAAGGTCAAGTGACCCTTGGGCTTAGGTAATACGGAATCCTACCTTTAACCGGATTCATTGCTATCCCATAGGCAGGATAGAATCCTTTCTTT
>JAGBFY010000006.1 GCA_017936245.1 Kiritimatiellia bacterium | reverse complement strand
TCTTGGAGGCGATGCGCACGCTTTCCGGCTCCAGACCCAGCTCCGCCGTTGTTACGGATTTCTGCGGAAGGAAGATATCGCTTCGTCTGACGCTCTCCGGTGCGCTGGTGTTCAATGTGGGCGGTTTCGAGTTCAGGTCTGCAAAGCGTGCGCATGAGTTTGTTGAGATGCTCGAGGATGATATCATGGGGCATGTCGACAAGTTCGGAACGCGCGTGGTGTTCAGCATGCTTCCGCAGATACGTGGCGCAGAAATGCCGACTGACCCTGCGCGGAAAAGTCGGTTGAGGGAACTGGGCCTTCGCTATCTCAAGAGAAGCGCAGGCATAGATCCATCCATCCTTGCGAGTGTAGATACGCGTGAGATATTCAGGATCGCGGAGGGAGTTGCCGATGATCGCTACAGCCTGAGAACCGGGAAGATTTCGGATCGTGCCGTTCGCACCATGCTGGACCGGGTGATCGACCCCAAAGCGATGACGAGCCGTGAGGCCATAGAATTGTATTCGGCCATCAAAGGCAATCTTGAAAATGTTCCCGGCGTTGAGTTTTCTCCAGCTATGGCGCATCAGCCGGTTTCGCAGATGCCCGCCGACGTCAGGATGGTGCATGAGTTCCTTGCTGACATCGTCTTTGACGCCGATCCCTTCGATTTTGAGGAGGCGCGGTCTGGCAATATGGACATGCGCGTCGTTGAAGTGATGCGCAGGCATGTTCCCGCACTGGTCAAGCTTACGAGAAAGCCGGAGCTGATAGCGACATTCCCGCAGGATGTCGCTGGCGGACTTACTGAGGCCATGCGCATCTTTACCGTGCTTTTGCCAACGCAGTTCGTGCGGAACGTTTCGGACGAGGAACTTGGCCAGACGTTCGACTTCCTTCTCGGCAACATAAACAAAAGCGGCAGAGAGCGCACTCAGGCGGTAGATAACTTTGTCCGTCTGCATCCCGCGCCAAGGCCTGCGCAACGTCCGGCGCCGGAACGGCCGCAAGGAGCGTTGCACCGCATCGGCGCGACTGTCCTGGGCCTGATCTCAAGTCGTCCAAGGCCAGCCGCTGAGCCTGCGGAAGGGCGAGTGCCGTCCGGTGCGGAGCTGGATGCGATAAAGAAGGAAATGCTTCTAGCTACGCTCGATCAGATGTCGTATGCGGTGAAAGATGTGGATGGCATGATTGAGCGGAACGTATCGGATGCCATGGAGCTGGTGCAGCAGAAGCTTTCGGAGCGCATGGCCGGGCAGATCTCCACCGATGAGCCGAACACAAGCCCTGTGTGGTCGATGGGCTTCGAGGAGATTGTCGGTGGCGCGATGACGGATTCCGGAAGCGGATACGGCAAATTCATGCACGAAGTCATCTCCACATATTTCACATCTTCGTCCCCGTTGGATCAGCGCAGGATGCTCGCGTCGTTCATCCGTCATGTGGATGAGAACGCTTCGTTGGGCGTGATGGCCGGGGCGTTGTTCAAGGGCGCAGGACCTCTGCTCCAGAAAATGCTTCAGGGACTCCCTCCGACATCGCTCGGCGAAGACATGGCTGCGGCGCTCGAAGACATGAAATCGAATCTGCTGCCTCTTCCCGACAACTATGTGAAAGCCTGCATGAAGCGGATCATTGACCGTTCCGGCGGAAACATCCGTTCGGTTCAGGTTGTGCGTTCCTTGGGCGCAGCGTCGGTAGGGCAGGCGTTTCTCTGCAAGATGGTGACGGAGAACAACCCGGAAGGCGAGGAGTGTGTCGTGAAGCTTCTTCGTCCCACGGTAAAGACTGCAATCGTCCGCGAACGCAAGATATTCGAGGTTGCCGCCGCAAACGTGCCGGGAATGTCAAAGACGTTTGAAGGGCAGCTTGCTCGGATACTCGATGAGCTTGACTTTACGATAGAGGCCAAAAACATCAACTTCGGGCGCGGCGTTTACGAGCAGCCTGTCTATCTTCGCCAGAGAAGCCTTCTGAATAACAATGAGATCCAGACTCTCAACTTCACGTCGCTCCATTCGATGGAGATCCATCCGCTTGTCACGCCGACGATGGACTGTCTTGTCCTGAAGAAGGCGCCTGGAGTGACGTACGACCGCTACATGAAGGATGTCTCAGACCGACTGGATGAAATGATGAGAGGCAGAGAGCCTGTGAACGGAAGGTACAATCTGCCGAATCTCGCCGAGATGATTCTTTTCAGGAAGAAGCTGGTCGGAATGTACAATGAAACCCTCAAGCGCCAGCGTTTCCTGATCGACCTCACGAAGAAGTGGGCGCACGAGGGACTGTTCGGGGGCGGTTTCTACCATGGCGACCTGCATGCCGGGAACATCATGACCGACGGCAACGGGCTGACGGTCATCGATTTCGGAAATGCCACGCACCTTACTCCGGTTGAGCGCAACCATGTCCTGCGCATGATATCCGCCGCCCTTGTTGGATGGAACGACATGTTCGAGTCCTCGTTCAAGGCGTTGCTTTCCGACAAGGGGCGTGCCGAATACGACGCGAAAAACACCGGAGGGAAAATCAGCCGCGATCTTGCGGAGGTCCTCAAGAAAGGGCACGGAGTCGATGTGGGAATGCGTATCGCCGCCGCTCTCATGCTGCTGCAGAAGCACGGCATCGAGGTTCCGGGGCCGATATACAATTTCAACCAGTGCCAGATGCGTCTCGGCGGAACCGTGGACGCAATGAATCTGCTGCTGGGCAGACTGCGTTCGATACTGACAAGTCTCCAGATCCCCCGGCTGGTCTTTCCATTGGAGGAACGAGGTAGTGCGTTGGCGGGCTTGATCAAACCGGCATCGAAACTGGTCAATGAACTCCAGAGCTTTGCCGAGAGACCGTTTGGAAACAATGAGGCGTTATGCCGGATCCTTAAGGATATGGAGGATAACGTCTTTGACGAGTTCAGCAATACGACAGAGCCTTTGAGCGACGTCTATAAAGAAATCATGGAGGAGCTCAAAGACGAGGAACATTGCCGGAGGCACATCTATCCTCTCATCGAACAGCTTCAGAAGATGAGGACCATCGGTATCGGGGACAAGCTTTTAGAAGACGCGGGGAACGGGGTTGCGCTGCAAAAGATGTTCAAGGCCTATCTCGGGGAGAGGGAGCGCACCGATGAGGACCGGAAAAAGCTCGCAGTCATGATATACAAGGTTGTGTTTGAATTGCACGGAACGGCGGTTGAGCTGCTGAATCAGAAATTGGACGGGCGGGAGGAGACCTTCCTGACCGCCGTCGGCGACAGCATTTCCGACAGCCTCTATACCGTTCGCACGACATTGGGCAATATCACCTCCGTGAAGCTGATGAATGCGCAGAGTGCCGAGGCTGAACTTATGGAGAGGGAGAGCGAACGCATGCGCGACAGCGACCTTCGCGTCAGGACATACCGGAATGCGCGTCCTGACAGCGTGTTGGACGACTATGGTGTATTTGCCATCAAGGAGGTGAGCGGCAACATGTTCTTCCCGTTCGACATGCCGGGTCTGGACGGAAGCAGGAAATGGATCCAGGATGAATCCGCCCGCAGAAGGGTTTACGAGGCTATGGCCATCAATGTGAAACGGTTGCTGTCCGAACTGGAAAAACGCCTTGTGTTCGTGGATCAGGCTGTAG
>JAGBFY010000061.1 GCA_017936245.1 Kiritimatiellia bacterium | reverse complement strand
TGCGAGGGCGTTGGCTGGAGATATAAGACCTAAACCTCTTCGTGTTGCGTATGATTCTGCCGATATGGCTCTTCCAGAACCGGTGCGGATCGGAAAGCGGCTCAAGGAGTATATCTCGGCTCAGCCGGTCACGTTACGTCCGGACGAGGAGCTTGTAGGCTGGCTGTCGTTTGACGGCTCTGTGGAGAGTGACCTTTTTCAGCGCATTGGGCATAAGGCGTTTAGGCAGCATGGCTTTAAGCGTTACTACAAAAAACCTCAGGATGCCCTTGCGACTTTCGAATGGCAGCATAGCAGCATTAACTACCCCAAGCTCATCAACGGCGGACTTGTCCAAATTCGAGAAGAGATAGAGGCGTCGAAGCGCAAGTGGGTAGGCAACAAGGAGCGTCTCGACTACCTCAAAGGCATGGAGCTTGCGATGGATGGCCTAGAGACGCGTGTGGCGAACTGCGCAGCGGAGTGCCGCCGTCAGGCTGCTGCCGAAGCGAATGCCGCCCGAAAGGCGAAACTTCTTGAGATGGCGGAACGTTGCGAACGTGTGCCGATGCAGCCGGCGAAATCGTTCCTTGATGCGGTACAAAGCATATACTTCTGCTTCGATTGTCTTGCGGATGCAATCGGACGCATTGATCAGTATCTTGCTCCATTATACTTTGCCGACCTGAAGAAGGGGACGCTTACATGTGTTCAGGCGGAGGAGGCTCTGCAGGAGCTTTTCATATACATTGACGCCCACACTTCGCACAAGTCTTCGAACTATGATAAGGGCGGCGAGTGCCATATGACCGTCGGCGGGCTGACGCCGGACGGACGGGATGGCTGGTCGGAGTTCTCCCGGCTTGTGGTCGAGGCGGCAATGGCGCTCGATCTCAAGCGGCCGCAGATGTCGTTCCGCTGGCATCCCGGCACCAAGCGCGAGGTGCTGCGCTTCATGCTCGACTGCGAGCGCAAGGACCCCAATATGCGCATCGCCTTTGATGGAGATATACCGCGAATCGAGGGCTTTACGAAGCGTTTCGGCATGCCTGTTGAAAAGGCGCGCGACTATTGCATGACTGGATGCAACGAAGGCACCTTCATGGGGGGCGTATCGCTCGGCGGATGCAAATGGAACGTCCTTCGCACGATGGACAAACTGTTCACCGATCGTCGCACGGAGGTTCTCGCCTGCCGCAGCTGGACAGACTTCAGCAGGCTTTTCGAGGATCAGTTCTGTCGCGAATTCGATGAATACGTGGTGTGGTTCGACAAGTTCAACGAGCTCCGCGCGGGTGACTGCAACATCCTTTCCGCACTCTTTCTGGATGGATGCATTGAGAATGCGCAGAGTCCTACACGTGGTGGCGCTTCGTGTGCGGATGCATTGGTTCTTGCGATCGGCATGCCCAATCTGATCGATTCCCTCTGCATAGTGCGTCAGTTCGTATTCGAGGAGAAGCGTTGCACGATGGCTGATTTGGTCGCGGCAATCGCGGCGAACTGGGAAGGGCATGAGAAGCTCCGGCAGGAAATTTCCCGTGAAGGACGGTTCTTCGGCAACAACGAGCCGTTGACCAACGAGATGGCGCAGTTTGTGCATCTTTCGCTTTTTCGTATTGCTGACGGGCGGCGTGACAGGTTCGGGAATCTGTTCGACTTCGGCACGCTTACCGGCTACCACGATCATGGCGCACTGTTTGGTCGAGTGACCGGGGCTACACCCGATGGACGCAAGGCCGGCGACGATATGTCATTCGGCAGCGGCCCTGCGATGAATCATGGCAGTGGAGAGGCAACGTCCACGCTTCTCTCCGTGGCGCGGTCGGATCCGGAGCACATGATGTGCGGCGGCGCAATCATGAACCTGTCGCTGCCGGCTTCCACGGTCTCGGACGACAATGAATTCGAGAAAGTCGTCATCCTTGTCGAGACATATTTCCGCGAAGGCGGAATCCACCTGCAGCTCAACCATGTTTCGCGCGAGACGCTGATTGACGCTCAGAAGCATCCTGAGAAATATCCTACACTGCGTGTAAGGGTGTCGGGCTTTTCCGGCTATTTTGTCCGGTTCAAGAAGACAATTCAGGATGAAATCATAGCGCGAACCGTGGCATATGTGAGGTAGCGGATGGAAGGCACGATTTTCAACGTATGGAAGTTTGCGACGAAGGATGGTCCCGGAATCAGGACGGTCGTTGCGCTCAAGGGGTGTCCCTTAAGATGCGTCTGGTGCCATTCGCCTGAGAGCTGGAGCTATGCGATAGAGAAATACCCGAACGGCGAGACTGTCGGCAGGAAGACGACTCCGGAGAAAATCGTGGAAGAGGTGCTGCGCGACAAGCCGTTCTACGACGCCTCCGGAGGTGGCGTGACGCTTTCCGGCGGAGAACCGCTGGCGCAGGCGGCTTTTTGCAGGGAGATTCTTCGCCTGTCCAAGAAGGCGGGACTTAACACTGCAATCGAAACAAGCGGTTATGCGCCATTGGATGTTATAGAGAGTGTCGAACAGTTCGTGGATCTGTGGCTGTATGACATCAAGCTTCTCGATTCCGCAAAATGCCTCAAGTACACGCGCCGTCCGCTCGCACCGGTTCTCCGGAACATCCGCCACCTGAATGCATCGGGGCGGCGCATCGTGATGAGGTGTCCGATGATACCCGGTATCAATGACGATATGTCGGAATTGAAAGCGCGTGGGGCGCTGGCTGATGAACTGGATGGAGTCGAGGCGATAGACATAATGCCCTATGTTCCGTACGGAGTCGACAAGGCGCAGAAGCTCGGATTGAAAGTTTATGATGCTCCCCATCCTCCGAAGGAGTATGGAACGGAGATTGTCGCAAGACTTTCAAATCTCACGCGCAAGAATGTCCGCATTCCTTGACGTAAATGATATGTTTGGTAATGAAGGGCTGAAAGATGTTGTCTGAGAATGGAGTCAAGATGTCTTTGAGGTTTGTGGTGCCATTGGTTGCGTTGCTCTCGGCGGGTTTTCCGTTGGCGGCGGAAGATGTTTCAATCGTTGATTGCGGAGCAAAGGCCGATGGTACGAAATGTACGTCGGCCATCGCCGCCGCCGTTGAACGATGCGTTGCCTTTGGCGGTGGACGTGTCATAGTGCCGTCAGGCACATGGTTTACCGGCCGCGTGTTGCTTGCAAGTAATGTCGAACTGCATCTTGACGAAGGCGCGGTACTTGAGTTCTCGGACAATCCAACTGACTACCTTCCTGCTGTCAGAACGGCATGGGAAGGGATAGAGTGCATGAATGTATCGCCGCTTGTTTCGGCTTACGGCGCAACCAATATCGCCATCAGCGGAAAGGGTATGCTGAAAGCGCGTATGGCAGGATGGGAGTGTTGGTACGTAAGGGGGCCTAAGCAGTCCGCCGCACAGATGCAGCTGATGGCATGGGGCGCGAACGACACGCCAGTGGAGGATCGTGACCTGACGCGTCTTGACGAAGCGAACAAGCGTCCTCCGTTCATTGGGTTCAACCGGTGCAGAAATGTTCGGTTGGAGGGCTTTACGCTTCGTGAATCTCCGTTCTGGTGCATTCACATGTTTCACTGCCAAGATGTTGTTTTGCGCCGTTTGGATGTTGCCGCGCACGGCAAGAATACCGATGGAGCCAACTTCGAGTCGACCAAGGATGTTCTCGTTGAGGATTGTGTCTTTGAACAGGGAGATGATGTCATTTGCTGCAAGTCCGGGCGGGACCGTGATGGTCGCCGTCGCGGCGTGACCACGGAGAATGTGCTAGTGCGCCGGTGTATGGCGAGGTCTGGACATGGGCTTTTTACGATGGGGTCGGAACTTTCGGGCGGCATCCGTAATGTGACGATGGAAGATTGCTCCGTGGAGGGAGAACTTTCTACTCTGTTCAATCTGAAAACACGACCGACCCGAGGTGGCTTCGTCGAAAACGTGACCTTCCGTCGCATACGTGCAGACGTTGTTTTAGAGGCGATGGTAAACGTCACGACAAGGAATCCGCGATGGGCGCATCTTGAGAAGGGACTAGAGAAGATTGCTACGAAAATTGACGGCATAACTGTCGAAGATGTTAAGGCTTACAGGACTAAGCGCATTATGAATGTATGCGGGGATTCACACATGCCTATTACTCGACTCAAGGTACATTCTGTCTCGGCAGAAACCATGCTTTTGCCGGATCTGATCGAGAATGTTGTTCAAGAAAATCAGGGGACATACCCTTCGGAAGAGTGAGATATGTTAAAAAGAGTGGGAAGAAATTTGAACATCTGGGGTTGGAACATCAGGAACATCAGGGAACATCTGGGGTTGGAACATCAGG
>JAGBFY010000060.1 GCA_017936245.1 Kiritimatiellia bacterium | reverse complement strand
GAGAAAGACGACACTGATGCAGGTGCGGGGGCAAAGTATTCTATAATATCCTCTGCCGCCTCTTCAATTGCGGCAACCATGAGAGAATGGAAAAGATCATTGTCGAACTTGGCTTCACTAATCGGACGCTGTTCATTACAAAATCCAGTGACCGTTTTGGAAAACACTATGACTCCATCTGACAGCCGCTTCAGCGCCACTATCAGATCTAGCTGCCAATTTGTGGTTTTGGTCTCCACCCCATACGAAGAACTGCGATAGACGTTCTCCTTGGATCGCAGCGTCGTCAGCACGGAGGACAATTCATATGTCGCAATCCTGGCATCCGAAACGCAACTGAACTTGGAAACAGCCCCCGCAAGCCTGGATGTAAGCAGAGGTTTGCCTAAGGCTACCGACTCCCAATTTGCATCCTGCGCGGCCACCTTGCCAGCCCCAAGTGTTACAGCGGTTTTAAAAGGGGCGACATACACCTTTGAAACTTCATTCGTGTTAACCGTATTGGAAAACAGCGAGACAAAAGGAGCTAGAACAAACATCACGCTCAAAATCGTTCTCATGGCTGGCATCCTCCCGATTGCAGTGGAGCAACAAGCATCCGTGCGGTCAAACCTCTCGCCTGACCGCACGGACATCAGTTCATTTACTTCGTCTTGACAGGCGTACCGGTGACGCGCGTCGTAATGAGCTGAAGAACTTTCAAATCAATGATTTGCTGATCGATTGCCATAGAAATCAAACCATCCGCATTGGGTGCTTTTGACATTGCATCTGAAAGAGCGCGGCGTTGAGCCGAACCAGGCAATGCCAAGCCAATCCCCAAAAGCATCAGCTGCGTATCATCTCCCGACACTTCTTCACCAACCACAGCATATTTACCTTGTTCCATAGGAATAGACTTATCAACAAATCCTGCTGGTCCAGTAATACAACCGACAAGCGTTGTTGCAACAAGTGCCAAAGCACTCAACTTAGTTAACTTATTCATCTTTATTTCTCCTTGTGTTTCTTATTATGCAGCTCCACGCGGAACTGTAAATCTATGAAATCAATATACAACCCTGAATGGACAATGTATGAGATTGTAACGCTGATCTGTCTTAAACGCATCAAACCGGACCTGCGCCTTGGTCTGCGTCTTACCGCTCGAAACAACTCCAGAACGCCTGTCCATTTCAGCCATCACATAGTCCTTGAGTTTCTCGGAAGCCTTTTCAGCCGTAAGCCCCATCAAACCCATATCCACCACGCATGTGCCAGACTTTGTCGTCGGATCGTAGTTGAGAACCATTTCAGAACGGGCAAACGCAGAGAACGACACCTTCCAAATGCGTTCTGCCGCATCGAATCCAGATGAGTCGTAAACCACCCGGACCCGTGACGGCTCAACACCGAGCTGATTCTCGCAACGGCGTTCCAGCTGCGCACGAAGCCATGTGGCCGTTCTGCCTTCATGCCAGTCATTGCACTTGACGCTGCATACACCCCTGATTACGCCATCCTGATCCTTTGGCGTCAACTCAAATACTGCGAAATTCGGCTTCTTCACCGATGCGGCATCCGGTGAAATGTTTTCAAGCCAAGCTATCAGAGTATGATTCTCTGAGATATCCTTCAGAAAGGAGGAAGCACAATCCTGAACGCTCTTGTACACAGAATCAGGCACGAGGTTTCCGCCATCCCACGGAAGCAGACTCTTACCCATATATGTTTTTTCGTGACATATCTGCTTTTTGGCGATATCCTCAACCTGTATGCTCATCGTCACCAAGCTGGAGATGCGCGAATCGACTTTTGTGACGACAACCCCCAACACTTCAACCTTTATGCGGATAGTCGGCAACTGATCTCCTGCAAGCGGATGAAAATGGGATGAGACACCCGAAAGAAACTGATTCTTCAGAAGATTCCCGACCGGAACCGTTGCGACCGTCTGCGAAGTGCCCCACAGCATTCGCTTGGTGATCACCGCATGCTCTATGCTGTTATCGAAGACTATCTGAGCCGGGACCTCTTCGATGCGCCGAAGTGATGGATATGAAAATGTCACATGTTCTGCCACACGTTCAGGCTCGACAAGCATACGGTCATTGTCAAACGACAGACCCAAACCGCGTTTGCTGACATGGATGCCTTCAGGGGTGATGGATTCGCAGCCGCACAACGCCAGCATTCCCAACAATAATCCACTAGATAAACTCCTGTTCATACAATTCTCCCGCAAAATTAACGCGCTTCGGACTTCGCAACAACAATAGAATCACTCCAGAACACAGTACCGGAGAGACTGTCAATCAATTCAAGATTGAGGATATGATGGTAAGCCGTTCTCGAGCTTCCTTCCGTTATCTGCCTGCGCAATTCTCCGGTCATCACAAAGTCGGCTGATGTATAGTTGCCGACACCCTGTATTGCGGAAGAGCTTTCCCCTTCGTTGACACCCGTAATATTTGCGTCTCGCATCTGCTTGCGACGCATACGGTCAATCATCTCGAAACGCCCTGTCTTGCGTATTGCGGTCAGAAGTTCCCTGTAAAGCTGACCCGTCGCTTCTGAATCAGAGCGCCCATCTCCTGAATTGTTCTCGATTGGATTTATCGAAATGGTCGGCAATGTACGGCCACCTGTCATGGCTCTGCCGCGCGCAGCATTGTAGTTGCCGGTGAACATCGGATCAGTCAGCATGCGTTCGATAGAAATGGTGACAGCTCGATGCATTTGGGTATATTCCATCCGGGAAGAACGCCCGAAAAAATCAGAGTCAGTATCTTCATACCGTTTAGACGGACCTGAAGAAAGCGATGATACACATCCGGCACAGGCTGATACCATCAGCGCGGAAAGAATCATTTTACCGATTGTCATGGTCAAAAATCTCCTCATTTAAGTTTAGTTGTCGTTTCTGTTTGAACGGACTGAATCTGCTGCCTTCTTCAATATGGCTTCAGTCGACTCCACCCTGGCATCGCCTTGGTCGGGCTTTAGGCCAAGATCGGTAGACGATTCCGTAACCTTTCCCCAGTTCCACTTGGACAGCACCTGAGGCATGCCTTCAATTCTGGTATGTGAACTTGAAAGGTATTTCGCATATCCTTTGGCGCGTTCCGATCTGCAGAAATCGTCTGTCGCTCCGCTCTTCGCCGCACGATCGAGCAGCTGGGCGAAATACGCATCATCCTTCCGGCGGCGACGCCCCTCTTCCGTTTCCGCAAGAGAAACAAGGTACGTCGAATTCGCCATGAAATTCGCCTGGACAACATACGGGTTCGCAAACGGAAATGTGACGCGGAGATTGTGGATACCAGGGGAAACCTGCAATTTAAGAGGCTCTCCATCCGGCGTACCGGCAGTACCGTACGAAACCCCGTCAATGGATACATCCGCGCCAGGATAGTTGCACCCGAAAGCGACCCACACCTTTGAACTCCCTGAAGCCCATTTCACCTTGGCCACCTTAGGCAGGAACTGCTCGCTGGCCGACCTGCAGATCTGCGACATCAACTGTGAATATATCGACCTTGAATTGCTGGCGTACTCGGCATTGGTATACTTGCGGGAAAGGACATTCACCTCTACGCCGCCAGTCCCGCCGCCCGAAGGGACTCTCTTTGCCTGAAGTGTCATCGTTACAGACAGCTGCTTGACGACTCCAGCCGTGGATATCTCCGAAATGTCATCTATTGACGCCGTAATGAGCGCCACCGCACCTAGATGCTCAGCCAGACGGGTGGCGGCTGAAAGCGGCATGTTCTCTCCAGCCGGACCTCGGTTCTGGTTTTCGCCTATTGCATCGTTAGGATCAATGATTTCAAAATGATCCCCGCTAAGCGCAACTGACAAACGTGTCGCAAGATTGGAAAGCGGTTTGCGGAACTGCACATCGGCGTGGTTCTGTACGACCAGCAAGGCTTTTACAGGATCGGCAAACACCGAAAACGAAATAAGGAAACCTGCGACCAACAAATAGCTCTTGACTCTTTTCATCTTCAATCTCCTTCATTTAAACAGATCAATCGTCAATTCTGCGAAGAATCAATCGGAAATCATCTGCGCCTGGAACCAAGGAAACCGCCTCCAAAACAGTTTCGTCACGTCCATGAAGCACGACAGGTCGCCAAGGGGCAAGTGCATGGGTCTGCACCACTCCCTGCGGAGTCTTCCACTCAAAACGGTACTGGCATCTGAAATCAACATGGTTCGTATTCCTGACTTTAGCCTGTACACGAAGGAAACCTTCCGGAGTGCGCTGGGTTGTATCGCTAACCATGTCCAAATTGAGAGCAAACGACGCATCATGCACAATCAGCCGGCCTTTTTCAACAACAACGCCGCTCGTTTTCGGGGAAAGGCATCCGGCGAAAAAGACGGTTATAGAGACTATTGCAAAATTGAAGATATTTCTTTTCATGCACCACCTCCCGTCAATAGGCAAAATTTACTATGGGGAAAACCGGAACCGCCGAATCGCGGTTGATATTAGCAATTCCGATCTGCAAGCCCTCCAACCTGTCGGCTACGTTGATTACGCCGATCTGTGCACCGGTGCCCTGTTCGACGACATTGGCAAGACCGACCTGCATACCGCTCAACCGGCCTGCGGAATTGACACAGGAAATTTGAAGACCGGAAAATGCCCCCTCTGTCCAGTTGAAGCCAGCAGCCAGCTGAAGACCGCTGAAATTCCACGAACAATGGTTGACCGCTCCGGCGATATGGAAGGCAGCAGGAGCCATTCCCGTATTATTGAAAAGACAGGCGATGCCCAATCCTGACATCTCGTAATCTGTAATGTTACCCAAAACACCAAGGTCAAGCCAATATGTCCGGCGAGGAAGCGGACATTCGTTTTTTCTTTACAGTTTTTTTCTGAAAGCGGCCATGAAGCCGCTTTTTTCTGTATAGCGGCGTTGAAAAACGAATAAAGACCTTTTGTTACACAAATGTTACGAGCTTTCCG
>JAGBFY010000059.1 GCA_017936245.1 Kiritimatiellia bacterium | reverse complement strand
GTTTTTGCCGATTTTGAGGACGATACGTGTTATTTCGAAGTAATGTTACCTTCCAGAAATTCACTTTGCAAAGGGAAAAAATCTGTCTTGATGAATCAACTTGGTTCACGTTTGGGACAGAATATGGTGGCTTGTGTGGATAGCGACTATGATTATCTGCTTCAGGGAGTGACATCTACTTCCCGACAAATCAATAATAGCCGATATGTTTTCCAAACTTATGCCTATGCCATCGAAAACTACCAGTGTTATGCCGAGAGTTTGCATGAAGCTTGCGTTATGGCCACCCTCAATGATCATCCGTTGGTTGACCTTGTGGAATTCATGACTCTGTATTCGCAGATTGCTTATCCGTTGTTTATTTGGTCTGTATGGTTTTATCGCAAGCGTAATTTGAACGAATTTTCGCTGATGGACTTCTGTTCGTATGTCCGTCTGGATCATGTCAGTGTTCGTTATCCCGAAGAGGCCCTCATGGCAATGGACAGGCGTGTGAAGAATAAGTTGCGCGATCTGGAAAAAAAGCATCCTCGTGCATGGGATGAAATTGAGGCCATGAAAGTCGAATTTACCTATTTGGGTGTGACTCCAGAAACTACCTATATGTTTATTCAGGGGCATCACATTATGGAAAGTGTGACCATGAAGATTCTCACTCCGGTATGTAATGCCCTTCGTCGGGAACGTGAAGAGGAAATCAAACGTTTGGCAGAACACCACACCCAATTCCGTAATGAACTGACTAGTTACGAACGTCGGTTACTCAATGTGGATGTTGTGCTCCGTAAACAAACAGGTTTCAAAGATGCTCCTATTTATAAGAAATTGGAAGAAGACATCCGTTCTTTTCTGAAACGGATTAAATGAACTTCAACACTTCACTTGCTTTCGTTATAATCCCTTGAGGTTGATAGCTTTCCAATTCAGCTTTTGGGCGAAATCCCCACACTACACCTATTGCATCTATACCTGAATTGATGGCAGTTTGCATATCCACACCCGAATCACCCACATAGAGGGTTTCTTCTGGAGTGACATCGGCCTTTTTTAAAATGTCGAACACAATGGTAGGATCGGGTTTTACGGAGATACCTTCGCGTTGTCCCAGTACTTCTATAAATTTGATGGTGGGGAAATAATGTCGAATTAGTTTTTCTGTGGCTATTTGATATTTATTGGATGCTACGGCAATCATGATACCTTTGTCTTGTAATGTTTCCAACAAAGATATAATTTCTGGATAGGGAATACTCAATTCTGCATTGTGTATATCGTAATAAGGTACGAAAAACGAACGCATCTTTATTACGTTTGCTTCGGTTCGTTTGTTTTCTGGAAGGGCACGTTCGAGCAATTTGTTGATTCCATTGCCTACATAGGTACGAATGGTTTCAGTATCATGACAGGGGTAACCCAATTGTTGCAATGCATGATTGGTGGCAGTAGCTAAATCGGCAATGGTGTCCAATAGCGTTCCGTCCAAATCGAGTGCGATCAGTTTGATATCAGGCATTGTATGTACTCGCCGCGGTAGTGCCGCCGTGGCCCGTCCAGTTGGTGTGGAAAAACTCGCCGCGCGGCGCGTCGAGCCGCTCATAGGTGTGCGCGCCGAAGTAATCGCGCTGCGCCTGCAAAAGGTTTGCGGGCAGGCGCTCGGTGGTGTAGCCGTCGAAATAGCTCAGTGCCGCCGTCATAGCGGGCGCGGGCACGCCATAAGAGACAGCCACGGCCGCGACTTTGCGCCAGGCCGGAATGAGCTTCTGCATGGTTTCCTTGAAATACGGGTCGAGCAGGAGATTGCTGAGCTCCGGATTTTTATCATACGCTTCCTTGATTTTGCCGAGGAAGACCGAGCGGATGATGCAGCCGCCGCGCCACATGAGGGCAATGCCGCCGTAGTTGAGGTTCCAGTCGTAGGTCTTGGCCGCCGTGCGCATGAGGGTGTACCCCTGCGCGTAGGAGATGATCTTGGAGGCATAGAGCGCCTGCCGGATGGCTTCGACCATCTCTTGCTTGTCGCTGGTGAAGGTCGGAATCGTGCGGGCGTATTCCTTTGCAGCTTCGACGCGCTCCGACTTCATCGCGGACAGGCAGCGGGCGAAGACTGCTTCGCCGATGAGCGTCAGCGGCACGCCCTCGTCCAGCGCCGCGATGCCCGTCCACTTGCCCGTGCCCTTCTGGCCTGCGGTGTCGAGAATCTTTTCCACGATGGGTTCACCGTCGGTATCCTTGTAGGCAAGAATATCGCGGGTGATCTCAATTAAGTAGCTGTCGAGCTCCGTCTTGTTCCACGCGGCAAAGACCTCGTGCATTTCATCATCGGACATACCAAGAAGGTCGCGCATCAGCTGATAGGCCTCGCAGATGAGCTGCATATCGCCGTACTCAATGCCGTTGTGCACCATTTTGACAAAGTGCCCCGCGCCGTTTTCGCCGACCCAGTCACAGCAGGGACTGCCGTCCTCGACTTTCGCGCAGATGGCCTGGAAAATCGGCTTCACATACGGCCATGCAGCGGGGCTTCCGCCCGGCATCATGCTGGGACCTTTTAAAGCGCCCTCTTCACCGCCGGATACGCCGGTGCCGATGTAAAGCTTGCCCTTGGATTCGACATATTTTGTTCTGCGAATCGTGTCTGGGAAGTGCGAATTGCCGCCGTCGATGAGGATATCGCCGTCATCCAGAAGCGGCAGAAGCTGCTCGATCATGTCGTCGACCGCATTGCCGGCCTTGACCATCATGAACACCTTGCGGGGCTTCTCCAGATTGTCCACCAGTTCTTCAAGGCTGTGGCAGCCGATGATGTTCTTGCCCGCGGCACGGCCACTTACGAACTTGTCCACTTTTTCCGTCGTGCGGTTGAAAACCGCCACCGTGAAGCCCTTCGACTCCATGTTCATGACGAGGTTCTCCCCCATCACGGCAAGGCCGATGAGGCCAATATCTGCTTTTTTCATATGTATGTTTCTCCTTACCGCTGCACACGGGCATTACCCTTATAGATGTCCCAGACTTGCTTTTCATCGGCGGGCTCGGCGTAGTCGTTGAGGCTCGATGCCGCCAGAACGCCGCTTGCCCAGCCGAATTGCAGGCACTTTTCGGGCTCCCAGCCGTTCAGAACGCCGTAGAGAAGACCGCCCGAGAAGCCGTCGCCGCCGCCGATGCGATCCATGACCTGAATTTCGCGGGGCTCTTCGACGTACCACCTGCCATCTGCGAGCAAAATTGCGCCCCAGAGGTGCTCGTTGGCCGAAATGACCTGACGGAGCGTCGTTGCGAACATTTTTGCGTTCGAATATTTTTCCTGCACCTGCGAGATCATGATTTTGAAGGACTCGATTTTGGAAGCAAGGTCTTTGCCGCCAGTCTCCGGTCCTTGAAAGCCAAGGCAGAGCTGGAAGTCCTCCTCGTTGCCGATGAGAACATCGGCAAGAGACGCAATTTCGCTGAATGCCTCGGCAAGTTCTTCCTCACGCCCCTTCCAGAAGGTCGCGCGGTAGTTGAGGTCGAAGGAGACGAGTGTGCCGTACTGCTTTGCGGCTTTTGCGAGGGCAAGGCAGCACTCGGTCGTCTCATGGCTCATGGCAGCAATCAGACCGGATAGGTGGAGAATGCCGACGCCCTCCTGCCCGAAGATGCGTTCTACGTCAAAATCATCAATGGAAAGCGTTCTGCCGACCTCGCCCGCGCGGTCGTTCCAGACACGCGGCGCGCGCAGTCCGAAGCCGGAGTCCGCGATGTTGAACTGATGGCGATAGCCCCACGGACCGCCCTGCTCCACGTCCAGACCCTCAAAGCGGATGTTCCGTGCGCGGAGCTGCCGCTTGATGAGGTCGGCAACGGGGCTGTCCTTGACAAATTTGGTCAGCACGAGGCACTCCCGCCCAAGGCTCGACGCGACATTCAGCACGTTTGATTCCGCGCTGGTCGCCTGCATATAAAACGTATTGCTGTTCTGCACCGCCATCCGGTTTTCCGGCGTGATGCGCACGCCCATGCTCGTGGGACACGCAAGGGCGTAGCGTTTCATTTCTTTTACAGTCATAATAGATTTGCCTTTCCGGCATATCGGTATTTTCGGAATATTCTTTTCGATGATGCCTTCCTTCATGACATTTTTGTGTTGTCCGTCTTCATCAGTGACGCAATATTGGCAAGTGGATTATCAATGACTACAATTATAGCAATTTTCAATAATACAGCAGAATGCTTTAACCATTGAGAAAAAGTGATATAATAAAGGCAAAGAAGGTGCGTGCAATGCTGCACAATGAAGCTCGAAAGTTGATTTTGGAAGGATACGATAAGGGTATCCGTGTAAAGGAACTGGCAAAGTGCTTTTCTGTGAACACCTGTTCGATCTATCGCTTGCTGAAGCGTCGGAACGAGACAGGAAGCTACGAAACTCAGACGAATCTGCGTGGAAAGAAGCCCAAATTGTCCGATGCAGACCATCAGCACATACTTTCACTTCTGGAGAAACAGCCGGATATCACTTGTCTGGAGATCATTGAAACGTTGAATTTGTCTGTCAGCATTGATACCGTCTGGCGTTTTCTTCAGAAAGCAGGATACCGCCGGAAGAAAAAATCTCTTCATGCCAGTGAACGGAAGCGTCCCCGATGTGGCCGAGAAGAGGAAAAACTGGAACGGTCTTATATCTGGGTTCCGTGCAAGTGATCTTGTATTTCTGGATGAAAGCGGCTGCAACACCGATATGACAAGACGATATGCCTATTCGCTTGGAGGAAGCAGAGCGGTTGACTCTGCACCTCTTTTAAGCCAAAGAATACGACGATCCTGTCCTCGTGATGGACAATATGAAGTTGCACCATGCAAAGGCAGTGAAAGATTTATTGGACAGTTCTGGTGTTCGATACACTTATCTTCCGCCGTATAGCCCTGACCTGAACCCTATTGAAAAGCTTTGGTCGAAGGTAAAGGCTCTTTTGCGCAAATTCAAGGCAAGGTCACCGGATGCTCTTCCGAACGCGATCCAACACGCCTTTCAGAATGTTTCGCCTTCGGACTGTTCAGGGTGGTTTCGTTCTTGTGGATATGCGCTTTAATTTTGAAAAATGCTATAAATCTGCGATTTTTCCTGTTTCCAATGTACCAAGGGCTTTCGCCCATTGGACTGTCCTCGCCCCATTTTCTGTTGCGCAGACAATGACTTCCATAGGTGTAAAACCAGCTTTTGTGAATTTCAAGAGTCCCCGGCAGCTTTTTCTGCAACCATGGGAGGCACATTCCCAATATTCTCCGATTGCAGCGCAATCGGAGACGGCGCTAGCACCCGCCAGCAGCCACGCTTGATCGGTTCCACCAGTGTACGGTCTGTCGTCTGTCAGCCGTGCCCAATGGACTTTACACCGGTCGTAATCGCGTTGTAGGGGGTACCGGGATTGGCATCGTCGCGCTTGTTCCTTTGATTGCGATTCCAAACTCCGTAGTTGCCGGCGTACTTTATGGAATGATAACAGGTATGATTTTAAGATACCTTTCATGCAGACTGTTTTCCAATTCCAATGCATGGATCAGTTTTTTCACCGTTCCATCGTCTGCAATTTTTTCCCGTCCTTTTTGTCCTGCATACTTGTACGTCCACTGGGCCGGGGGTGATCGAAATATTCGTCAGGAAAATGATCCCAGCACTCTGCAAAGCGATAGAGCACGCGGCTTTTTCCAAGAATGGAAAGAGACGACGGGTTCATTGATGAATGACAGTGCCGGTTTTGCCTTCGATGCCGTCCTTGGCTTTTTCCAGGAGGGTGATGAGGGCGGTGCGGCCGGGCTTGGACTCGGCGAACCTGACAGCCGCTTCGACCTTCGGCAGCATGGAGCCGGGGGCGAACTGGCCTTCGGCCATGTACTTGCGGGCCTCGTCCGGGGTCAGCTCGTCCAGATTCTTCTGGTCGGGCTTGCCGAAGTTGATGGCGACCTTCTCGACAGCCGTCAGGATGATGAGCATGTCGGCGTCAAGCTGCTCGGCCATGCACTCGGAGGCGAAGTCCTTGTCGATGACGGCGGGCACGCCCTTGAGGTGGTACTTGTCCTCCCACACGACCGGGATGCCGCCGCCGCCGGCAGCGATAACGGCGTGCTTCGCGTTCATGAGCGCCTTGACCGTGGCGATCTCAACGATCTCCTTCGGGCGCGGGCTCGCAACGACCTGACGCCAGCCGCGGCCTGCGTCCTCGGCAACGTCGATGCCCTGTT
>JAGBFY010000630.1 GCA_017936245.1 Kiritimatiellia bacterium | reverse complement strand
GCCAGTATGGTCTGGTCCTGTGGGGCTCACACATTGCAGATGAACACTATCAGTGGCTGCCGTGGTCGAATCCGCATCGTAAGGAAACTTGCCGTGCTTCAATGCTGATGAAGTACATGGCTGGAGCCAAGGTCATAATAAACGAATCAGGCGCATGGGACAACCAGACCACCATGTCTGGTGCGCCCATGAAGCATACCCCTCGCATCCCGTATCCGCTCGGCACAAAACTCTCGCCGGAAATGATAAGACCCTACGGACGCGAACTGCACAAGACGGCGCACCTCATTGACGACACAAGCGAGTTCTGCCGCCACTACCGCAAGGTTATGAGCGAGTTCTACGATTTCGTGAAGGCCAACCCCGCGCCTCCCGGCCAGCCGGAAACAGGCATTGCTGTCGTGAAAGGCAATTATGACCTGAGCTGGTTCGGTGACGGGTTCTGGAATCCCAATACGGCAATAGCGGGGCTTTACGGTTATGCCGAAAAGAACCCCAACTGGTTCAGTGGAGCTCCGGAGCGCGGCTGGCAGGCGGCGACAGACGTCTTCTGGCCTACACCCCAGGGGATATTCGGCACAGATGACCTCAACCACACGTTTTCCGCAACGCCTTGGGGACAGGTGGACATCGTCTCATTCGCATTCGATCAGCCGTCCGCGGATTTTCTTCTGAAGAACTACAGGCTCTTGATTTTTTCCGGATGGAACACATGCAGCGAGAATCAGTACCGGACGCTTTGCGAGTATGTCCGCAGGGGCGGCAAACTGTTCATCTCAATACCGCAGCTATCCACAGATGTCACGCGGAACCACATGACGTATGGCGTTCAGGATCTCGTGAAAGGTGGGGATTTTTCGGAACTTTGTGGAGTGAAGGTGAAAGGTAGAGGTCCCGAGTTCTACTGGGCCACGGGAACGGCATGGGAGCCTAACGAATGGGGATTGGACTACAACCGGCGATTCGGCATATTTTTTTCGCCGATTGGGGATATAGAGTTCAATTCTTCAGCAGAGACGCTTGTTCAGGACCATGAATCGCAAAAGCCCATTCTGCTGAAGATCCGCAAAGGCGAAGGGACTGTCTATTTCTTCAATTCGTGGTATTATCCAGGATATTTCACTTCGGACCGCGGAACTGGTGCAAAGGTCGGTGAGAATCTGATCTCTTTCATTTGGCGCAGGCTTGCGCAGGAAAATCGCGGACGCTGCTATATAACCGAGTGCGGTTCGGAACTGCCCGGGAAGGAATGCGGTTTCATAAATGTGTCGCATTTCCCTTCAACGGGCGAAACCATGCTGTTCAACGTTGACTTCTCCCGGTCGCATGCTTTTGATCTGCACTTCAATGGAACGGTGCGGCGTATTGGGCTCGGCCCTTCCGAATTCAGAATTGTGAAATAAAGGATTAAACAGATGACTGAAACATATTCAATCTGCAGCATATCTGCGCGTTCACGGTTCGGTATCCGTGAAGGGGTGATGTCGTTGGCGGTTTTCGCGGTTTCCGCCGTCTGCGCGGGCGATGCAGTGTATGACGCATTGGCATCCCGGCAGACGGTCGCAGTGCTGGTAAAGGAGATGGCGAAACGCACAGTAGGGGCGAACAACAAAGTGCTTCTCGACATGCCGTATTATCCAGAAGGGACGCGCATGGACGCTGCCGGACTCGCGAAATGCCGCATGGATTTCCGCTATCCGGCAGATGTCAAAGGATTCCGTACGCTCGTGTGGCTGCATTCGGGCGGACTGACCCATGGTGCGCGGCACTGGGTTGCGCTTGCGGATACCAATATCGCCCAAGTCGCGGTTTCATACCGGCTTCTGGGGAAAGAGGCGAAGCGCGGCGAAGACTGCATAGAAGACGCGGCGGCGGCCGTCGCATGGGCGCTCAGGAACGTAGCCTCCTACGGGGGCGATCCGAAACGGGTGTATGTGGCCGGACACAGCGCAGGCGCATACCTTTCCATGATGGTCGGCATGGATCCTCGCTGGCTCGCCAAGTGGGGCTTCAAGCCAACCGATCTCGCCGGCATAGTCCCGATCTCCGGTCAGACCACGGCGCATTTCAATGTGCGAAAATTCGCGGGAGACGCCGATCCTCAATATCAACCGAAGATAGACGCTCTTTCCGCCCTGCGCTATGCGGGGAAGAATCTGCCGCCCATCCTTTCCATCTGCGGACAGCCACCGTGGGAATGGAAGGCGAGGGCGGAGGAAAACCGATTCCTGATCGCGTCCTGCAAGGCGTTTGGACACAAGAACGCCCGTTATGTGGAACTGCCGTACGCCAACCATCACCGGGCCTGCTCGTGCGGACTGCCGTATCTTGAACTGTTCATCCGTGACGCCTTGCCGCAGGATATGGAGGCAAGGTAGGAAATCCAAGACAGGTGTAATGCGATGAAGAATATTGAGCCGAAAAGCCATGTTTCGTCGGTGTCCAGCGGACGCCTTGTGTCGCTTGACGCGTTTCGCGGATTTGACATGATGATCATAATCGGGTTTGACAGGGTGTTCAGCGCCTTGGGCAGGTGCATCTATGGAGGAGACGGCGGTTGGATGGCTGAACAGATGTCGCATCCGTACTGGTTCGGTCTGTCTTTCTATGACACCGTGTTTCCGACCTTCCTTTTCATTGCAGGCATCTCATTTCCGTTTTCATATGCGAGACAGAGGGAGAAGGGCTTATCCTCGCTGCGGATACATCTTTCCATCCTGAAAAGGGCGGCGATTCTCGTCATGCTCGGTTGGGTGTACAACCGTTTGTTCACCGTCGGCTTTGCCGATCTGCGTTACGGAAGTGTGCTTGGCAAGATCGGCATCGGATGGATGATCGCCGCCATGTGCTATGTCCATTTCCGTCTGTTAGGCCGCATTCTGATCTGCACATCGCTTGTCGTTGTCTATGCCGTGCTTCTCAATATCCTGAGTGCGCCTGATTTTCCCGGAGCGTCACCGTTTTCCATCGAAGGCAATTTTATAGGATGGCTGGATCGCATGATAATGCCCGGAAAACTTTATCAGAGCGCATTCATCGGAGGCGAAAAGGTGGCGAATCTCTGCGAGCCGAGCGGGATTTTCGGCAGCTTCTTCTCGTCTGCTACGGCGATGCTGGGCGTGTTCGCCGGGGAGATCGTCCGGTCGGAACGTTTTTCCGGAGGACGCAAGACCATTCATCTGCTGTCGTTTGCTGCGGGGTTGATTGTCGCGGGGCTCTTCGCGTGCTTCTTCGTTCCAGTCAGCAAAAAACTTTGGACGCCGAGCTTCCTTTTGTGCGTCGGAGGGTATTCCGCTGCGGCGTTTGCGGTGTTCTATTGGCTCGCCGACGTGAAGGGGTGGAGGAAGTGGACATTCTTTTTTGTGGTGATTGGCGTGAATTCGATAACGATATACCTTCTTCAGAGGTTTGTGGATTTCATGGGGGTCGTAAAGTTCTTTCTTGGAGGTGTGGCATCCCGCCTTCCTCCCGCTGAAGCGTCGCTTCTTCTTGCATGTGGCTATCTTGCTCTGAGCTGGCTGCTGCTGCTGTTTCTCTATAGGAAGAAGGTCTTTCTCAAAGTGTGACATGACTGTGACGCTCTGCAGTGGCGAATGTCGGCTGTCACCACTGTCTATGTTTTGCCTGAAGTCCCATGAAGAAAGCGCGGAGTTCGGATTTGTCTTAAAGTAATGGGAAGAATTTTTGTGGGGACCCTAAAGCGCGTTACATGGTTTTGCGCAACCGCAGGAGCGAGCCCAAGTATGAGACACTGGCGGATGTGATCAGGTTTTCTCAGATGCTCGCGCATCATGGAGAACGCAAGGGTGTGAGGGTTATCTCCCGCAAGACGTTCGATGAGGTTTTCGCCGTTGTGCAGGTCCCTGACGAGCTTGGGCGTAAGAATCCATATTCTGCCGGAGCCTGGATCTACGGGGACTGGTTCGGACACGAAGGGGCGATGCGCACGGATCAGCGCGCAAACCTGAAGACCGGCCAGTCTCGCCTGTTCTTCATCCAGACGGAAAACAAGGCAGGCGACGATTTCTTTGCCCTGAAGCGGGCATGGCACGCAGCCTGCGACAAGCTGCAGAATACGCCGACTACTGAATTCGGACGTTGATGCCGTCCGTATGCCGGATGGCATCGCATAAAGAACCATGCATTACCCGTTGAAAACGTGGGGATTTTCCAACGGCGTGCTGGATTGTGGTATAATGTCGACATGAAAATTTTAGTTGTAGGAAGTGGCGGGCGCGAACACGCGATCACGTGGCGTTTGGCGCAGGATGCGGAGAAACACGAGCTCTGGTGCGCACCGGGCAATGCGGGCATGGCGGAGATCGCCAAGTGTCTGCCGTTGAAGGCGGATGATGTCGCCGGGCTGACCGCATGGTGCAAGGAGAACGCTCCTGATCTCGTCGTTGTCGGGCCGGAGGCTCCGCTGTGCGCCGGGCTTGTAGACTCCCTTGAGTCTGCCGGAATTAAGGCGTTCGGTCCTGTGGCCGCAGGTGCGCGCATGGAGGGATCCAAGCGTTTTGCGAAGGAGATCATGCAGGCGGCAGGCGTTCCCACTGGCAAGGCCGAGGTCTTCACCGATGCCGCAGAGGCCAAGGCCGCGCTTCCTGCGTACGGACTTCCTGTCGTCATCAAGGCGGATGGTCTTGCCGCTGGCAAGGGCGTGATTGTTGCGGAGACCGTTGAACAGGCGGAGGCGGCTATCGACGATATGCTCGTCGGGAACAAGTTCGGTTCCGCCGGCGCCGAAGTGCTTATAGAGGAGTTCCTTCACGGCGAGGAGTGTTCCATTCTCGCTCTCGTCGATGGTGAGAACGCCGTGCTTCTTCCGAGTTCTCAGGACCATAAGCGCATTTTTGATGGCGATAAGGGACCGAACACCGGCGGCATGGGCGCATACAGCCCGGCACCCGTTGTTACGGGACATATGCTTCCGGAAATCAAGGAGAAGATCATCCTTCCTGTCGTCCGTGAACTCAAGAAGCGTGGCATAACCTATCGCGGCGTCCTCTATGCCGGGCTCATGGTCACGCCTGAAGGCGGCAAGATGGCTCTCAGCGGTTCCAATGTGAATGTGGTGGAGTTCAACGCACGTTTCGGCGATCCTGAGACGGAGGCGGTGCTTCCGCGCTTGGACGGCGATTTCGCCGCCATGCTGATGAATGTGGCGACCGGTTGCCTCAAGGAGTCCGATGTGGTCGTCAAGCCTGAGGCTGCTGCGACTGTGATCATCTCGTCTGGCGGCTATCCCGGGGACTACGAGAAGGGCAAGGTGATATCGGGTCTTGCCGAGGCGGCGAAGATTCAGGGCGCGACGGTATTCCACTGCGGCACGAAGTCCGTAGATGGCGCTGTGGTTACGGATGGCGGCCGCGTCCTCTCCGTGACAGGCATTGGCGGTACGCTTCGGGACGCTGTTGATACCGCATACCGTGCGGTTGCCGCCATTTCGTTCGAAAAGGCATTTTACAGAAGAGATATCGCGCATCGCGCATTTGAAAGGAATTGATCATGGATTCAGACAAACCGTTGGTTGGCATTGTGATGGGCAGCGACTCGGACTGGCCTCTGGTGAAGAAGGCCTGCGAGACGCTCGACAAGTTCGGCGTTCCGTACGAATCGCGCGTCATCAGCGCCCACCGTACGCCCGAAATGGCGATTGAATACTCCAGAAGCGCGGAAGGGCGCGGACTGAAGGTCATCATCGCCGCTGCCGGCGGCGCGGCGCATCTTGGCGGCGTTCTGGCGGCTGGCACGGTTCTTCCTGTGATCGGAATCCCTGTTGCGGGCGGTGCGCTCAATGGACTTGACGCGCTCTACGCGACGGTGCAGATGCCGTCCGGCGTGCCTGTGGCATGCGTTGCATGCGGCAGCGCCGGTCCGACGAATGCGGCACTTCTCGCCGTTCAGATTCTCGGCACGGCGGATGCGGAGCTTCGCGAGAAGTTCCGTGCGCACAAGAAGGAGATCGCCGAAAAGGTCGCGGCGGCGAATGCCCGCATCCACGAGGCCTGATCGGAAGAGAAGGCTTAGTTTTGAGACTGCGTGTTTTAGGAAGCGGATCGGGCGGCAATTCCATTGCCGTCCGTTCTGGTGATACGCTCCTGCTTGTCGATCTGGGCTTCTCATTCAAGGAGGAGAAGAAGCGGCTTGCGGATTGCGGGGTTGATATAGAGGATGTCACGGCCGTCCTTTTCACACATGACCATTCGGATCACTGCAAGGGGGCTGCGACATTCCACAAACGTCTGCCGGATGTTCCGCTTGTGGCGAACGGCGATACCGCCGACGCGATCGCCAGTCAGACCGGTGTCAATGACGGATGGATGCTATTCGAGAACGGCGAACCGTTCGAGCTTGGAGACATCACGGTTACGGCATTCTCCATCTCCCACGATGCCGCCGATCCCGTAGGATATCTTTTCGAGGCGGACGGCAGTTCGCTTTTCGTCGGTACGGATATGGGGGTTGTGACAGCAAACGTTCGCATGGCGTTCTCCCGTGCAACGTGCGCGGTGCTTGAAGCCAATCACGATCCTATTCTGCTTGAGCAGAGCGACCGTCCGATATCGCTCAAGCAGCGCATCCGCGGTCGCACCGGCCATCTTTCGAATGAGGATGCGGCGATGCTCGTGCGCGAGACCAATCCTCTGTGCCTGAAGACGCTTCTGCTCGGACACATATCGTCCGAATGCAATTCTCCATCGCTGGCGAGGAGGGCGTTCGCCGATGTGTTTGAGGAGCTTGGCCACACAGACGTTGATCTTTCCGTCCTTGAACAGGATTCTCCTGGAGATCTTTTCGAATTCTGACATTGTTTGCTTGAATCGGCGAATGGAAATTGATATACTACACCCAATTTTCTTTTGGGAACCAAGGAGGTAAAGGTGAATCCTATTCAGACGGTAATCGACCTGCAGGATGTCGATGGGCGCATTCGTGAACTTGAGCGCGAGGCAAAGGATCTTCCTCGGCGCAAGGCTCAGGAGTCTGCACGTTTGATGGGCGTAAACGCCAGTCTCGATATCGCCAAGAATCAGCTGGGCGCCGTGCAGCAGCGTGTGAAGGATTTCGAGGCGGAGGCCGCATCTGCGAAGGAGCGCATCCGCGATCTCAAGATTCAGCAGTCTTCGGCAGCCTCCAACAAGGAGTATCAGCAGATTGCCATGGCCATTGAAGGCCTTGAGCACGAAGCTGATGAGGCCGAGGCTCGCGCCTATGCGATGATGGATGAGTATCCCCGTCTCGAGCGCGCCGTCAAGGAGGCTGAAGAAAAGGCCAGCGGCGAAGCGGGCGGCGTTGATGATTTCTGCAAGGAGATCGATGATCGTATCGCCGAGGTGAAAGCTGAGCTCGATCAGCTCGCAGTTGAGCGCGCCGAGAAGGCCAAGCTTGTCAATCCGCGCACTCTTCTCTACTACGAGCGCCTCCGCACGAAGCGTTGGCCGGTCGCGGTTATGCTCAATGCCGATTCTGTGTGCGAGGGCTGCCACCTCAAGGTGCCGCCGTCCACGGAGCAGATGGTTGAGCACAAGATGGAGCTTGTCGCCTGCACGAACTGCGGACGCATGCTCTACAGGGATCTTTGATTTTCGGCGGTTCCGTGCGAGTGACCGGTCGCATCCGCAAGGATGAGGAAAGTCCGGACTCCGCAGGGTAGAGGACCCGTTCGTCAAGGACGGGAGACGTGGGGCAATCCCGCGTGATGGAAAGTGCCACAGAGAACAGACCGCCCGCAAGGGTAAGGGTGAAATGGCGGTGTAAGAGACCACCGGTGCGGCTGAAACGACGCACGCAGGGCAAACCCTCCTCGGAGCAAGATCAAATAGGGAACTGAACGGGCGACCCGTCCGGTCCTGGGGCTTAGGTGCCCTAGGTTAAGTTTCGGGTTGATCGCTTAGATGAATGACCGGAGCGCCGCAAGGCGTGAACAGAATCTGGCTTATTCGCCGTGCGGAACCGCCGATCTTTTTGGTATAATCGCGGGCAATGGCAAAACACTTTCTCCATCTTGGTTTTCTGCTCGCCGTTGGCGCACTTGCGCTGAAGGCGGCGTTCATGCCGCCCAGAATGCAGGCATCTCTCAAACCGGGTGAAAGCGCGGAGATTGATGGCGGAGTGCTTGTGCTCAAAGGGTTCGACGTTCCCAAATACAGTGACGGCAAGCCGCGTCAGTATATCAGCGACGTCCATGTGATATCAGGAATGGGGGATGTTGCTTCTGGAGGCAGACCCGAGGTGCGGCACGCAAAGATTTCCGTGAACCATCCCCTGCGGTGGAATGGCTGGTGGCTGTATCAGAGTTCATATGATGCTGCGCACGAATCATATACGGTGATAGAGGCTGTCCGGGATCCGTTTCTCCCGATGGCGGCGCTGGCGGGGATTTTTCTTCTTTGTGGTGCTGCCTTGATGTGCAGGGGATGTTTTGCGTCGGGATGCGGTGCGGCGGCGGAGTCCGGGGCAAGGCGTTCGGTTGCCGGCATGATTGTTGGTGCCGCTAGATTTGCCGTGGCGGCGGCTGTCGTGATGCTTCCGCTTTTCATCGCCGGACGCGTCCTTCTTGTGAAGGAACTCGTTCCCGCTCTGCAAAGTCCGCTTCTTGTCCCGCACGTGGGGGCTTACATAATATCCTACGCGATATTGATCTTTGCGGCATTCGGGATCGGGAGAAGATTCGTGCCTTTCGGATTCTTTCTCATGACGCTTGCGCTTGTGCTTGGCGCCTTGTGGGGCAAGATATGCTGGGGGGACTGGTGGCAGTACGATCCAAAGGAGATGTGGTCTCTCGCAACATGGCTGACTTTTGCCGCATGGTTCCATTTCCGCAGGAATGAAACCGCTTCAAGATGGCTGCTTCGTTTTGGTGCGGTCATGATAATCCTGACTCTGACATGGGTCAATTTCTCCAAACTCTTCAAAGGACTTCATTCATATGTATAGAGAAAGTGTTTTTACCGCATTTCGGCGGCGTAGGGACACGCCGCCCTACCAATTCTTCAAGGTTGCAGTGCTTTCGTTGCTTTGCGCTGCCGTTGCGCTGTCTCCGCAGATGTCCGACGCCGCCGTGAAGAAGGGCGCTGCGAAAAGATCCGTCCAAAGACGCGCTGCGCCCAAGAGGGCTGCCGCCAAAAAGACTGCGCCGGCGCCAAAGGCGGCTCCCGCAGTAAGCCAATACAGGAAGGATCCGTATGTCGGGGCGCTTGCAATCGATGCCAAGACCGGGCGAGTCCTGTTCGCCGATGGAGCGGGGGCGATTGCGCGTCCGGCCAGCGTGACCAAGCTCATGACCGCGCTGCTTGTTCTGGAGGACGTGAAGGCCGGACGGTACAGGATGGATTCCATGGTTCCGGCCGGACCGATGGCGTTGCGGATGGAGCCGAGCATAATAGGTTTTATGGATCTCAAGACGAGGAAGCCGGTCTCCTGGTCCGTCGATACGCTTCTCTATGCGCTCATGATCAGGAGCGCAAATGATGCCGCCGTCGCTCTTGCGGAACATTCCGCCGGAACCATGGAGAAGTTCGTGGCAAGGATGAATGCGCGGGCGAAGTCTCTCGGAATGGACAAGACCGTATACTACAATCCGAACGGACTTCCCCCGAATTCCGCAAAACGCTATCCGTGGAAATCGTTCAATGTTACAACCTGCTACGATCAGGCGAAGCTTGCGCGCGAGATATTGACGAAGCATCCGGAACTGCTCAAGTACACCTCACGCAAGACGTGGAAGATGCCTGATGGACAGATGATAATCAACCACAACAACGTAATGCGAATGGATAAGTGGAAGATCGTCAATCCCGACGGGACGGAGGCTGTTGACGGACTCAAAACGGGCTACATCAACGCAGGCGGCAGTTCGGTGGTCCTTACCGGAAAGAAGAAAGGGCGCAGGGCGATAGTCATTGTGCTTGGTTCGGCGTCTGCGCAGTTGCGCGATTCCAACGCCCGCAACCTGATGGTTGACGCGCTTTCATCTCTTTAATTTGCGGGGCGGGAGAGTTGAAATTGGAGATGGTTTGGTGTATCATATGCACCATCTTTGGTTCAAATTTTCATAGATTCAATTAGAAACAACAACAGGAGAATATCATGGCGACAAAGAAGAAGTGCAAATGCGAATGCTGCGGAGCTGTTGACGACAGCTTTCATGCTCCGGCGGAGGCTCTTGACTATCTGCGTATGAACGCAGGTGCGAAGCCTGAGGTCGTGGGGATTGCGTGGGAGCGTGAGGATGGTCACATCTACCGCTACGATGTGTATCTTCCCCGCAATATCCAGTCTTCGGCACAGCCCTTTGTCGTGCATCTCGTCGAGCGCTGCGTGAAGTTCGTGCTGTGGGCGGCAGGCGGCTGGAAGCTCTATCTTGCCGGTCCAGACTGGATTGTGCAGCCTATCGCAAAGGACTACACCGCGAAGGGTGCGCGCAAGTTCGACTACAACTTCTTCAAGGATCTCTACGGCAAGCCGTTCGAGGTCGTGATTGTGCCCTACAAGAAGATGCCCGTCACGAATGAGCGCGAGGTGATCGTCAAGAACAACACCAACGGCAACCGTATCGGTTTCGACCTCGGCGCATCCGACTTCAAGATTTCCGCGCTCAAGAGCGGCAAGGTCGTGTTCTCCAAGGAGTTCCCGTGGGATCCGCGCAACCAGCCCGATCCTGAATATCACTACACGAAGCTTTCCGAAGGACTCGAAGCTGCGGCTCAGGCTCTCGGCGGCAAGGTTGACGCGATCGGCGGCTCCACCGCCGGAACTCTCGTCGGCAAGCGTCTCGGTCCGGCGTCGCTTCTCCGCGCCATCCTTGAAAAGAACCCCAAGAAGAAGGATGAAGCCCGCAACCTCTTCACCCGCATCGAAGAGGAGTGGCAGGTTCCGTTCGAGGTCTACAACGATGGTGACGTAACGGCGCTCGCCGGTGCGATCACGATGAAGAAGAGCGGCATTCTCGGTGTCGCCATGGGTTCCTCCGAGGCGGTCGGCTACATCAATCCGAAGGGGGCGCTCACCGGACGCATCTCCGAGCTCGCGTTCGCACCTGTCGATCTCAATCCTGATTCCGCCTGCGACGAGTGGAGCGGTGATGCTGGCGTCGGCGCGATGTACTTCTCGCAGCAGGCGGTCAACCATCTCGCGTGCAAGTACGGCTTCAAGTTCCCGAAGTCCATGAAGCTGCCCGAACGCCTCAAGGTCGTTCAGGAGGCGATGGAGAAGCACGACACAAGGGCTCTCAAGGTCTATCTCATGATCGGCCGCTATCTCGCCAACGCCGTGTGCTGGTACCGTGAGTTCTACGACTTCCAGAACCTCATGATCCTTGGTCGCGTCACTTCCGGCCTCGGCGGCGACATCATTCTCGAGACCGCCAAGATGGGGCTTGAGGCGATCGCGCCTGAGATCGCGGAAGAGGTCGACGTGTTCATGCCCGACGAGAAGGCCCGTCGCCTCGGTCAGTCTGTGGCTGCCGCCCAGATTCCGGTAGTGAAGAAGTAAGTCGAGCATATCGTCCGCAGTTGATTGCGGATGCAATATGAAAAGCAAGGCGCACACGAAGAACGCTTCGTGTGCGTTTTGCATATATGGAAAAGTTGCTTGACGCGAAACATGGCGAATAGTATACTACTTGATTTGTAAGCCGCATTAGGCGAGTGCCGAGTGTTGCTAGCATAAGAAAAACAAGGATTAAATCAAGATGGATATCTACTGTGGTAACCTGGCATACGCCACTACCGATGACGGACTCAAAGCCGCTTTTGCGGCGTATGGCGAAGTTACCTCCGCTCGCGTGGTGACCGATCGCATGACCGGTCGTTCCAAGGGCTTTGGCTTTGTTGAAATGCCGAACGCCGAGCAGGCCGAAGCGGCAATCGCCGCGCTGAACGGATCCGAAATGGACGGTCGTCCGATTCGCGTCAACCAGTCACAGCCCAAGCCGCAGGACGATCGTCGTGGCGGTGGCCGTGGCGGTTTCGGCGGTGGTCGTGGCGGACG
>JAGBFY010000629.1 GCA_017936245.1 Kiritimatiellia bacterium | reverse complement strand
GGGCGATCCGGCGAGCGCGTCGTACTACACCGACCATACGAATCTTGACGCCAATCCGTTCATCTGGATCCGCAACCATGCGCTGATGGACGAAAAGGTGCTCGCCAGGTATCCGTTCGACCATGCGGGAGAGGGCGAGACGTCCCTGATGATGTCGCTCTGCCCGGATACCGTCAACATGGATGAATTCGACAAGACCGCATGGTACGCGCAGTCTGCGCTCAAGGCGTCGAAGGAGACGGGCGACAACGGCGTGGCGATGATACTCGACCATTTCCGCCGCGTGCTGTCGTAGAACGGTAACGGGAAAGAGGAAAAGACGAGAAAGGAAGTATCATGGGGAGCATATCGGCAAAAGTGCATCTTTACAGGAATTCGTTCGCAGATGCGAAGCGCGTTCTGCTGGAGTGCGGAGAGTTTCGTGCCGAGACGTTCAGGTATTCCACTGGAGTGGAGGCTCTTAAGGTGTCCAATTCCAGAGGGTCATTCACGATTCTGCCCTTCATGGGGCAGATGGTGTGGCGGTGTGATTTCGACGGGAGGGAACTTGCCATGAAATCCATCCACGAGGAGCCGGAGCGGTGCAAGACATGTTTCAGTGAATCGTACGGTTGCTTTCTCATGCACTGCGGACTCACGGCTATGGGCAATCCGGCGGCGGACGATTCCCATGTCGGACACGCCGAACTGCCGATCGCCTCGTACCGGGAGGCGTGGATAGCGACCGGAAGCGACGCCATTGGCAGCTATATCGCCGTAGGCGGAAAGTTTGTCAATCGTCTGTGCTTCACCCACAACTACGAATTCTCTCCAACCGTCCTGCTCAGAGCGGGGGCGGCGAAGCTGGAGATCGTAGCCTCCATCCATAACAGGAAGGACATTCCGTTCGAATACTACTATCTGTGCCATGTGAACCACCGTCCGGTGGATGGCTCGCGCATTGTGGAATCGCCGCTGTCGAGACATCCGATCATAAACCATGAGGTTCCTGACGGATACTACAAGCCGTGGGCGGATGCGACGAATGCGTTCCTTCGCCGTCTTGACACGGATTGGACTCTGCAGAGCAAGGTGGGGATCGAGGGGGAGTCGTACCGTCCGGAGATCGTGAGCTGTTACTTTCACCGCCCGGATGCGGACGGCTTCGCTGCCGTAATGCAGGTATTTCCGGGAAATGAGGGAGCCGTGTACGTGAAATATCGTCCCGGGGAACTTCCGTATGCCACGCGCTGGATCGCCCGTACGGAGGATGAAGACGCAATGGGCATGTGCCTTCCTGCCACGGCGGAGCACAAGGGACTCTCCTATTGCCGAGCGCACAGTCAGCAGCGCTTTCTCCAGCCAGGAGAGAGCGTCACATTCCACATCGAGACGGGCTTTCTCGCAGCCGGCGAAATTCCGGCTTCGCTGGATGGCTGATGGCAAATGATAAACTTGGAGGGAAATTGAAAACCGTTCTTCATCCGATTCTGGAGCGATGGGTAAAATCATAATCTTTATGCTATCATTGGAGGGGTGAGACATGATATAATTCCCACCCGTTTTGCAATTCGAAAAGAAGAGGAAAAGAAGATGAAGGTTTGCAAATTTGGCGGTTCAAGTCTCGCAGACGCCGGTCAGATATCCAAGGTGATGGATATCGTGCTCGCCGACCCTGCGCGTCGCATGGTTGTGGTAAGCGCTCCCGGCAAGCGCAACAAGTCCGACACGAAGGTGACGGACCTGCTTATCGCGCTCGCCGATGCCGCGCTTGCGAAGAAGGATACGACAAAGCCGCTCAAGGCCGTAGTCGATAGATATGCGTCCATCGCAAAGGAACTGAAGCTCGGCGAAGATATCGTAAAGGAGATTGAGAAGGATCTCAAGGCTCGCATCGCCTCTTCCAAGAAGGATTCCGGAATTTTCATGGATACCCTCAAGGCTGCGGGCGAGGATAACTCCGCGAAGCTCGTAGCGGAGGCATTCACCAAGCGTGGCGTGAAGGCCCGCTATGCCGGTCCGAAGGAGACGGGCATGATTCTCGAAGGCGAGTCGGGCAACGCAACGCTCAATCCGGAATCCTACCGCAAGCTCGCAAAGACTTTCGCCGACTTTGAAGGCATCGTAGTATATCCCGGATTCTTCGGTTACCGCAAGGATGGCACGGTCGCTACGTTCCCGCGCGGCGGTTCGGACATCACGGGTTCCATTCTTGCGGCGGCGATCCGCGCAGATGTGTACGAGAACTTCACGGATGTGGACAACGTCTATCCCGTCGATCCGCGTATCGTTCCAGAGGTCAAGGAAGGCATCGACACGATGACCTACCGCGAAATGCGCGAACTCGCCTATGCCGGTTTCGGCGTTTTCAACGACGAGGCGATCTTCCCGGCGGTCCAGGCGCGCATCCCGATCAATGTCCGCAACACGAACCATCCCGCCGAGCCCGGCACGATGATCGTGCAGTCCCGTCGTGTCATTCCCGGAACAGTTACCGGCATCGCGGCGGCGGACGGCTTCTGCAACATCATCATCGACAAGTACTGCATGAACCGCGAGGTCGGCTTCACGCACAAGCTTCTTGACATTCTTCAGGAAGAGCATGTCGCCTATGAACACATCCCCAGCGGAATCGACTCCATCTCCGTTGTGATTCGCGCCGACAAGTTCACCAAGTCCACGGAGAACCGCGTAGTGGCCCGCATCAAGAGAGAGCTTTCGCCCGACTCCGTGCTTGTTACGCACAACTACGCGATTCTCATGGTCGTGGGCGAAGGCATGGCGTTCTCCGCCGGAATGCTCGCAAAGGCGACAGCCGCCCTTGCTGAGCATGGCATCAACATTTCGATGGTGAACCAGGGCGCAAGCGAGTTCTCGTTCATGATCGGCATCAAGAGCGAAGATCGTGTAAAGGCAGTGCGTGCGCTGTACTCCGCGTATTTCGGATAATCAGGTGAGGCAGTTTCGCAGAGCGTTTGCTGCGACTGCTGCAGTAGTGGCCTTGGCGGTGTTCTCCGCCAGGGCCGGTTTTGATTTTGCGCCGAAGGCTGTCGTCAGCACGGATGGCTTCATCCGTGTCGTTGCGTACGACAATCCTCGGGACGAAGTCGGCTTTCGCCGCCCTATACTGGCGTTTGCTGGAAATCTGCTGGATTCCCTTTCCAATGCCTTCAACGTCAAGCGTGAGAAGGTCAAGGAGCCGGGTCTTGTCATTTACGCCATGGATGGGCGCACAAACGACACGCGTGTGATCGTGAAGCCGGAGACGCGAAGCAACGGCTCCAGGGTGGTTAAGATATATCTGCCTAGTCCGGGATACTCCGATCTCGACGAACTTCGCATGGGCATTGCCAAGTCCTTTATCGGAGCCGACATGCCGGATTGGCTTGCACAAGGCGTCCTGCGATGCCGGGACAGCGAAACCATCCGTGAAGATACTCGTTTCGTCCTTGAGCTTTGGAGCAGTGGGCGTCTGCCGTTCTTCCCTGCGCTCTGCACGGATCTGCGCGTCGGAAAAGGGAGGGCTGCGGCGCTGCCGGGGTTTGTGGCAGGATGGATAAAGGAACGGAAGATCCTCGAAAAGCTTAAAGCTGAAGGATGGAACGGTAAACGTCTGGCTGAGATGCTTACGGAAGAGAAGGATCCCGTAATGCAGGATCGAGCCTGCGATGAACGTCTTGCGCGTTTGGCGAGATCGGTTCTTGAACCTGGCGAATGCGGAAAGTGGGAACTGGATTTCTTCTCGTCCCGGTTGCTGCTGTATTCTCCCTATTACGACATGAAGCTAGTCGATGGAAGGGCTGTGTGCTCTTTCAGGGAGGCGATTGATATTGGTGAATCGAATCTGCTTGTGCGCGCAACTGCGCTTCTGAAGTCCCGAGAAGTCCCGCTCTATGCGATTGGGCGCGGTGACAGGCTGCGTGCGGTGGCGGACACCTACACGCGTTTTCTTCTCGGCGTGGCGGCAGGTGAGAAAAAGGAAGATTTGTTAAAACTGTTGAATAAAGCTGATTCAAAACTGGAGGCGGCATATGAAAAAAACGGAAAAGACGATAACCGGCAGCGTTGACCCTGACGTGCTTGAATTCACTGTGGGAGACGATCCGATCTTGGATCGCGAGCTTGTGAAGTGGGATGCGGCGGGCACCGCCGCCCATGTGACGATGCTTTCCCGCATGAAGATGCCCAAGGGCGTTCCGCCGGTTGTGACGCCTGCTGAGGCTGCGAAGGTTCGTCGTGAACTCGCCAAGGTCGTGAAAGAGTTCGCCGCAGGGAAGTTCGAGATCCGTGAGGCGGATCAGGATGTCCACATGGCGGTGGAGCGTCGTCTTACGGAGACTCTCGGCGATCTCGGAAAGAAGATCCATACCGGACGCAGCCGCAACGACCAGGTCGCGGTTGATGTGCGTCTGCACATCAAGGACCAGATCCTTGCGCTCGAAGAGGAGGTTGCGGCTCTAGCTTCTGCGCTCTGCGCATTCGGCAAGAAGCATTCTCTTGTGCCGCTTGTGGGACGCACCCACCTTCAGCCTGCGATGCCGAGTTCCGTAGGCGTGTGGGCGAGTGGTCATGCGGAGATGATCCTCGATCAGGTGGCGAACCTTGAAGCCGCCTATCAGATGAACGATCTCTGCCCGCTTGGCAGTGCTGCAGGATACGGTGTGCCGTTGCCGCTTGACCGCAAGCTTACGAGCGATCTTCTCGGTTTCTCGCGTCCGCTCCACAACGTGTTCGGCGCATCGATGGCGCGTGGCGAGGACGAGGTCGCTCTGCTTTCCGCGCTTGCCCAGCTGATGGCGGTAATATCGCGCCTTGCGCAGGATTTGATAATCTTCTCTATGCCGGAGTTCTCGTACTTCAAGCTCCCGCGCGAATACTGCACGGGGTCGTCCATCATGCCGCAGAAGTACAATCCCGACGTGCTTGAGCTTGTCCGCTCCAAGACTGCTACCGTGCTTGGACTTCAGGTCGCCGCGCTTTCACAGCTGCATGCGATGCCCGGCGGCTACAACCGTGACCTTCAGGACTCCAAGGGTCTTTACATGAAGGGAATCTCTGTCACGCGTACAACGCTGCGCATCATGGCAAAGATGGTTGAGGGGATTTCCATTGACGAAGATAAGCTTCGCGCAGGATTCATTCCCGGAGTGTTCGCAACGGACGCGGCGCTCCGCCAGGTCGCGGCGGGAGTGCCGTGGCGTGAGGCATACCACGATGTCCGCGATCATCTCGAAAGGCTTGAGTCCGAGGATGCGGATGCGGCGGTTCTCGCGAAGCGTCACATCGGCGCGACGAACGGACTCGACTGGCGAATGTACGCCGGACGGATATCTGCTCTCGAGAAGGAAGTCGCAAAACGCCGTAAGGCATTCGACGCGAAGATCAAGGTTCTCTTTTCATGATGATGGAGGTTTCTCATCTTCACGAATCTGCAGGTTCAGGACTTAGAGTTTGAGCAGGTGCTTGCGCAAGGCGATGGCACCTGCCTCTGCTCTGGTCGCGGCACCAAGTTTAAGGAATATGGCCCTGAGATGGTTCTTGACTCCGTCAACTGATATTCCGAACTGCTTCGCTATGTCCTGATTCGACAGACCTCGTGTGACCGAATGGAGTATCTCTTTCTGGCGAGGCGTCAGTTTGGGTGTTTCGATCGCTGTCTGGGATATTCTTTTCAGCTCCGGGGATAATACCGTTTCGCCTGCGGCTGTTTTGCGGATTGATGCGACAATGTCGTCATTGTCCGAATCCTTCATGACAATGCCTATCGCTCCTGCGGAGATTATCCGCGCAACGTCTTCATCCGAGCTGAATGACGTAAGCGCCAAAACCCGTGTATCCGGTGCATTGCAGATGATTCTCTCGGTCGCTTCGATGCCGTCCATCACCGGCATCGATATATCCATGACAACCACATTGGGTTTGAGCCGCAGCGTTTCCGCCACGGCCTGTTTTCCGTCTGAAGCCTCTCCTACCACGGACAGATCGGATTCCATTTCCAGCAGAGCCTTGAGTCCTGTGCGTACAATGTTGTGGTCGTCTGCGATGAGCACGGTTATTTTTGCTGTGTTCATTGTCAATTCATTCCCTCTGTTCCCGGAAGCGGGATGGATATGGTCACGGCGGCACCGCCGCCTTCAAGGTTGCCGATGGTCACGGTTCCGTTCAGTCTGCGTATCCGTTCTGTGATTCCGTCCAGTCCGAAATGGCCAGTGCTCTGTACGTTTTGTTCTGCGGCGGGGAATCCAGAACCGTTGTCTTTGACGGAAAAGATCAGCCGTCCGTTTTCTATTTTTCCGCTGACGAGCACCTTTCCGGAATTTCCGTGCCTGACTGAATTTGATGTAAGTTCCCTTATCACGCTGAGGATCGTGTGAGCCGTCGAATCGCTCATTCTTTTCCTGGGTATACGGAAGTCTATATCTATTTCGGCGTCATCCAGAACCGGCATTGCAGTTCTGCGGATCGCCTCGGCAAAATCATCGAGTTCAAGCGCATCGTTGCGCAGATCCCATATGCACCGGCGCAGATCTACACGCGAATGCTGCAGTATCTTCGTAGCGGTGTCGATGTGTCGAATGGCTGTATCTTTCCCTGATTTCAGGGCCTTGTCCGCCGCAGTGACATGGAACGCAACGCCTGTAAGGCTTTGCGCTATAGAGTCGTGAAGCTCTATGGCCAGCCTCGTGCGTTCCGCGACTCTGAGTTCCGCTGTGGCGTGGGCTATCCGTTCCCTGAAAAGCGCTCGCCCGCGGCGTTCGGCGAGCCTTTTCAGAACCCGGTTCCATATCAGACTCCCCGAAAGCAGCAAAAGAAGCATGGTCGCCACAAGTGTGAATCTCGTAGGAGTCCACCATGGCCTTTGGGATATTGTTTTTATTCCGTCGCCGTCGCCGGGTATTATTTCAATCCCCCCTATATTGGAATAGTCTGTGTGGGGTGATATGGAGAGAAAGGACATATGGCATATGCCTGTGACCTCTATTGTATCTCCGGTCTTTGGCCATCGATCCAGGGGTATGTTACCGATATATACTGATATCGGAAGTTTTCCGCTCAGTATATGGAGCCTGTCTGAAAGTGACATTCCATCCGGGACGGACTGAACCTTCCCTTGCATACGGATCAAACGGCCGTTCAGCCCTATCTTCACGCGTCTGTTGCCGTTTGTGTCGAATACAAGCTGTTCGGCTGTGATATCTATCGCTTCGGGCATTGGAAGTTTTGGCAGATCGGCGTTTTTGAATATCGCTTCGCTCATTCTGAGCGTGGAGACATTCGGGGTTATGAACCCAACCGCCTTGACCATCGAACCTCTTTCCGGAGGAGGCGTTCCCGACATCATGTCGACAAACAGTGGCTCGTCTCCGGCGGTCTGCAGAAGGAATTTTCCGTTGTCCCAGTTTGCTACGACTAGTCCGGAAATCCGGTTCCTGTGAAGTTCCGCGACGGTTCGCGGTCTGAAATATGAAAACGTCCTGATGCGGGGCGCCTTATCGAATGGATCTGCGTCAGCCGGTTTTACTATTACTATTGAATCAGGTGACGGTACGAACACCCGGGAATCAGCGAATCTTCTTTTCCCGCGGGAAGGAAGTGCGGTCCCAGTCACGGTGATCAGCGCATCGATGTATGATTTCTTTGCGGAATCGGAGAAGTCCGCGTTGCGTATTGATATTTTTGCCGTTGCCGATGTGGTCCGAAGAAGGAGCCAGCTCCAATGCGGATCGATTTCATCTGGTTTGCATGCCATGGCGACGCCTGTAAGCCTTACAGTGCTGTAGTCATGCATGCCGCATGCGATGTCGGATGCGGCGGCATCGACAGGTTTGCGGACGTCTCCTTTCCCGATTATCTGTATGCCCGTTACGAGGCCGATAGTCTGCATGCCGTTTGCCGCCGGGAACAGTCCGCCCTTTACTTTTACAATATGTCCTGTCGTCCAATTGTCTCCTCCAGACAGTGTGTATCCGCAACCTGTTGTAGAGAGCGAATAGGCGCCTGTTTCATCTGCCAATACGAAACCTGCCGGGTCAAAGGCGTCAATGGTTCCTGTAAGGTCAAAAGGGCGACTACTATCGCCATTGGAGGAGAATGCACCGTGAATGTCACCTGCTTTGCGTATAGATGATGCGCAATGGGAGACGCATGGCAATGACGTGCATAGCGCCATGCATGAAAATAAAAGCGAACGAAGATATAAGGAGCGCATTACAGATGGGAATTATAGCAGAATATAGGATTTTGAAGCTGATGTCGGTACGTTGTCTGGCAGTCCCCGAACGTGTACTTGCGGACATGAGTTATGTGTAATATCATAATTCATATCTCTTATCAGAAAAAAAGGAGTATCGATATGGATGTCAAACTTTCCTTGTGCCCATTTATGTCTATGATGCTTGCATGTTCTGCCACGGCGGAAACTCAATCTTCGTTGGTGTCGTCGGATGTAAACCCAGGCACCTCCCCGATTGTCGAACTCAAATACGATCAGGGAGAGTTCAGCGGTCAAAGGGCTTTTGACTATGGTGAGTATTGGGAGGACGGAACAGCGCCTGGTCCGGGAAAGAGCTACAGGGTTTCGAACGGGCTGTTGATGGGTTCCGGACACGGCAGCGCTTCGTTCAAGGGAGATTCCCTGATTCTCGGAAATTCCGATAACGGCACGCCGGGCAGTCTGAGGCACCAATATGAGGTGATACTGGATATTCCGAACCTTGTTCTTGTCAATGGTGACTATCGCGTATGGTCCAATATATCGCAGTCGCAGAGGTCTGTGCGTGGCGCTGCAACGGTCCTTTCGCCCGAATCCAACAGGTTTCGCCTTTGTCCGAGCCACGATGCGTCGACGAGTTCCTACATCGTCAATTGGGAAATGACGTTTACCGGTGCGTTAGGGGTCGGGTTGTCTGTCAGCGACAAATGCGGAACAGCCGTGAATCCGACATCTACGTTGAATATCCTTTCGTCGAATCCTGGTTATCTCGGTTCGTTTGAGGTTACGGGGTCGAATATCACGATGGGTGTCGGGTCTTCTCATTCGCTTGGAGGAAGACTCGCCTCTTTCGATCAGGATGCTCTGCTGATCAGAAACCGTGCAACGTTGGCTTCATGCACGGACGGACTGGTTCTTGATGCGGCGGACAATCGAGGAATATGGATTGATTCTACGGAAGCGAGAGTGAATGTGCCGGAACGGCAGATGTTCACCATCGGTTGGCCGATAGATGGAGATGCGGACAGTTCTCTAACCAAGATCGGGGGTGGAATCCTTGTTTTACCGGATCCATCAACCGTCAAGGTCCCGGTTGCGGTGGAGGAAGGCGCCATTGCCGCGCCACGCGGCACAACAGGTGTGTATGAGAGAGTCGTCTTCAAGAACGGCGGCGCATTTGTCTGCGGATTGGAATTGGGCACAGTCGAGATCGGTGAACTCGTAAAGCCTTCTGCGGCATTCAGGTTCCCTGTGATTGTGCGCGGCAATGCTGAAGCCGGTGAGGTGATTCCTTTCCTTCGCGTTCCGTCCGGTATGATGACTGTGGCGGACTTCGCTCCGAAGATGGGAACGGGAGACTACGGTGCGCCATTCATGGAAGTGACGAATATCGTGGATGAGGTCTCCGGAATTGACACGTTCGCGTTGGTGTCGCTCCCTGTTGTCGTCAATAATGATGTTGAAGGTAGTGTGTACGGTGATAATGCGTCACATTGGAAAGATGATGCCGAAGTGCATAAAGGCGCCGCATATGTGATAAAATCCACTGGAGTCAGCGAAAAGAAGTTTTTGATTTCGTCTAATCAGCTTAAGGACGATTATGAGTTTCCGGGACATTCTCTTTCATTTGTCGGGAACAATACGGCTAAAAAAAGGTCAGAGCTGTATGTGAACACATACAGAAGCTTTACGGGCGACTTGCGTTTCTATGGACGTACTGGGCTGTACGTGGGAAATTGGTCAAGAACTTATTATTATGGCAGTCATGCCATTTGCGGAAGCATATATGTGGACACATCGGATACTCATACATTGATGTGCAAAATGGAACCTTCGGCAACTAATCTTGTTCTGTCGGCGAATATCACGGGTAACGGACGGATCTATTTCATAAAAGAGGAGTCTGTAGAGCCCTCCAAAAACGCTACAGTCGCATTGACGTCCGCAAACACGCAGTATTATGGACATATTCAATTTTATTCGGGTAATTATCCAAGCTTGAATCTGCGTATATCTGACGAACGAAATCTAGGCGGGAATCCGACTTCATATTATGACCAAGCGCTTACGCTTCAGGGTTGCGTATTTCATCCGATAGGCACTGTGACCATTGATGATCCCAACAGGGGCATCATGTTTTGCGGCCTATCGGGATTGAAGGTGGATGAAGGAGAAAGGCTGATCGTCCGAGCCCCGGTATCGGGCTATGAAAATCCGAAGGTGGAGAAGCTCGGGGGCGGTATTCTCCAGTTGGGTTCAGCGTCAGCCAAACCATTTACTCTGCTGGTGAAAGAGGGATATATTGCCGTTGAAAAGCCGACTGTAATGGATAAGGTCTCGGTACAGTTCAACGGCGGCGGACTTGTTGCGGATATGATTGCCGGTGAAACGGATGTCCGTTCCGTCTATGGCAGCATGCTTACAAATTCCACTCTCTCCGCGGAGTCGGATGTCGAGATTCCGGTGCTCGTGGATTATGGCGGCGACATATCCGATGTGGACTCCCCAGTTCCGGTGGCGACAGTTCATGCGTCGTGTGCGGACGCGATATTCGGCAAGGTCCGCTTTGTCAAAAATACGGCGCGTGGACGGTGGGCGCCTGTGAGAGAGTCGCTTGAAATAAACGGAGTTGACTGCGTACGGCTGTCGGCGCGTTACGAAAAGGGGTTCTGTGTCGTGATCCGATAAACCGGTTCATGTTGTTTTTCAAGAATAGATTGAATCCAAAGGAAATATAATGATGATCATAAAAAGTTTTTCATCCATGGCTGCGTTTGCCGTGATATGCGGTGTGTACGCGGCCTGTCCGGATCCGGACATGATTGAAAAGGTGAAACGCGGAGAGGTGGACTGTGTCAAGGTCTCGTGGTTCGGTTTTGATGCCGAAGATTCCACGCGTCATGTGCAGGCGGCGTTGGATTCGAAGGCTCGCAAAGTTGTTATCGACCGGATGCCGCAGGGGGCGTGGATCGTGCGCCCGCTGTTTTTGAGAAAGAACGGCAAGGAGATTGTCTTCGAGGATGGTGCGGAACTTGTGGCCAAAAGGGGCGAGTACCGTTCCGGACGCGATTCGCTTTTGAGTCTGAAGCGCGTGAAGGATATCGTGATACGGGGCAAAGGCACGATCCGGATGTGGCATGATGACTATCTGAATCCTCCATATCCGCTTGCCGAATGGCGGCATGGCATATCTGCCGTCAGCGTGGAGAATCTTACGCTTGACGGACTCGTCGTCAGAGACACCGGCGGAGATGGACTGTATATCGGCGTTGCCGGAAGCGATCACATCCCGTGCCGCAACATCACCGTCCGGAACTGCGTTTTCGACCGAAACTCCCGCCAGGGGATAAGTGTGATATCGGTGGACGGACTTACCGTCGAGAATACGTTGCTGAACAATACAATCGGCAGACCGCCGCAGGCGGGAATAGATTTCGAACCCAATCACATCGCGCATATGTTCAAGCGATGTGTTCTTCGCGGTTGTGAGATATCCGGGAATAAAGGGTCGGGCATCGAGGTGTATCTCGTGAACTTCAATGCAGAGTCCGATCCTGTCGATATCCGCGTGGAGAACTGCCGCATATCGGGGAACGGCTGCTCGTTCAGGTATTCGGTGGATCTTGGTGGAATTTCCAATCCTTTTGACGACGGTACGGTTGTTTTTGACAAGTGCACAATGGAACGGGGCAAACATTTTGCCGTGTCCGTGGACCGGCGCAAGTTTGCGTGCGGAAAAACAATATTCCGCAACTGCCGCATTGTTGACGCCTGTACGGTGTGTTCGACAAATGCCGATGTCCGTGTAGAGGTAAAGGGCTTCATCGGCGCGGCACCGGACAGTATCATTTTTGACAATGTGTCGGTCAGGCAGCCTGTGAAGCGGCAGTGGATTTCGTTTGTCGGCGACAGGATTCTGGAGGGTGCTCCCACATTCATTTCGGGACGTGTCGAGATTGAATCGCCCGAGGGAAAATCGGTTGAAATCCTCGATGAGGCATGGCGCGAGAACCGATTCCCCCACACGGATTGTTCTGGATTCCCGGACCCGGTTCATGCGGATCTGACAAAGGTTGCGGTGCAGGATGCGCATCCCGGAGAAATGGAGCGGTTCGATCCGATGTACGTGCGCGGGAGAAATAAGTTCTATTACATATTCTACGCCGATGCGGATAGAACCGTGCGTTTTCGCGGAGTTCAGAAGAAGATAGGGAAAAGGGACGCGTCGGAAATACCGTTGTATTTCCACGGGATGGAGGGTTGGACGGCCTTGTCGTGCGCCAGGATGCCTGGATTTGAGGAGTCGGAATTTTCCTTCAGGGCGCCGTCTGCGGGATTCTACAGGATGTCTGTGGATACGAAAGGGAACGGGTTTGCCGTCACGGCGTCGGACGCTCCTGTCGCCTTCAATGTATGCAGGGAGAATGTCGCGCTGATATCCTCCGTGGGGCGGCTCTATCTTTATGTTCCGGAGAACTGCAGCGCGACATGCCTTGTTGCGGGTGAAACGGTTAAAGAGGGATGCGGTCTTGAAATCTACAACCAGATTGGAGAATGCGTGCAAAGGAACGCGGATATATTTGCTCCCGTGCGCATGGATATTCCAAAGGAGAATGCGGCAAGACTCATGACATTGAAGCTTATGCCGCCTGAAAAGGGCGTAAACGAGGATGTGTTCTTTGGTGTCAGGGGTGTTCCGGGATATCTCTTTCTCGGAGCCGGCAAATATTGGAAATAAAAAGGAGACAAAAAATGAAGGATGGAATAGGGTGTTTCATTGCGGCTGCCGTGGTGGCTGCGGCCGCACACGGTTTGCAGGCGCAAGCTGGAGATGCCGCTTCGGGGAAGTGCCGCAAGACACTTTGTGTGAGCTCTGTAGATCCGCGCTATTTCGCGGATTCCGACGGCAGAACATTTATTATGATCGGATGCAACATCTGCTTTCCGAGGCTGTCGTACGACAGCACATCACCCGCATCGCATGCTGAGGCGGAAAAAAAGGTGCTGGGTCACATCCGTTCCTTCGCGGACAACGGAGGCAACTTTGTTCGCCTTTGGCTCGGACATTCTTTCTTCGAGATCATGCCTGATCGTGCCGGTGTGTATGATCCAGTGCGTGAAGCTACTCTCAAAAAGGCAGTCGCGTTGTGTGAAGAGCGCGGGATCAAGTTGAAACTTACGCTTGAAAGTTTCCGGACTATACATCCTGCGGGAAAGGAAGGCAATGCGCTTTATGCGACATTCTTCAACCGTCCGCTATATTCCCGGCACGCAAAGAACATGCGCGAATTCCTGCACTCGGAAGAGTGTGCGCGCATATATCTCGGCAAGGCGGAACGCCTCAAGGAACTTGGTCTCGGCGATTCTCCGGCTGTCGCGTGTTGGGAGCTGTGGAACGAGATCGACAGCATCGGCCCGTGGCGTGACGATGTCGGCCCGTGGAGCGACCGGATGTTTTCCGCGCTGCGCAAAATGTTCCCGCGTCAGATGACAGTCCAGAATCTCGGCAGCTTTTCAGGTCCGGGCGCATACGACTACTACGACTACCTCGGTAAGGCCAGATTCAACGACTTCATGCAGGTTCACCGTTATCTCGATCCCGGGGCGCATCTGTCCGTCTGCCGGGGACCTATGGATGTTCTTGCGGCGGATTCGATTCGAGAGCTCCTGGACAGACGCACGGACTGCCCGGCGATACTTGCGGAGGTGGGGGCTGTGAAGGCGAATCATACAGGCCCCAGCGAGCTGTATGCAAAGGATAAGCTCGGAACGCTTCTTCACGATGAGCTGTTTGCTCCGTTCTTCGCCGGAGCGGCCGGTTGCGGACAGCCTTGGCATTGGGATCATCAGTATGTTGACGGAAACAATCTCTGGTGGCACTTTGCACGGTTTGCCGAAGCGGTCAAGGGGATTGATCCCGCCGTCGAACATTTCCGTCCGTTCAGGACTGAGACGCACCGTATCCGCATCTGGGGGCTTCGCGGTGTGCGTACCACGCTCATGTGGTGCCGCGACAAGGAGTCAAATTGGGAGAACGAACTGGTGCGCGGGGTAGAGGCTGCAACGATTTCAGGCGAGCGGATTCCGGTGAAGTCCGCATACAGGTGCTATCTTCCGTGGGAAAACCGCTGGGTTGACATCAAAGAAGGCGAACGCATGCCTGACTTCAAGCGTTCAATCATCTTGCGCAGCTGCAACGCCGCCGTTGCCAAGGAATCAGGCGGCGCATGTCCGCCGGACGGATATCTGCTCTCGAGAAGGAAGTCGCAAAACGCCGCAAGGCATTCGACGCGAAGATCAAGGCACTCTTCGCCTGATTCTAATATCAGATGATTGACGGAAATTGGAGACGGCGTTGTTGCGTCGTCTCCAAAATGTATTCGCACTCCTCAATCCCGAAAAGGATGCGGGGGATTTTAAAGTCATCATTGTTTTTTACTTCAAAATAGGTCCCAGTTGTTCTTCGGCGAAGAAGGAACTTTTCAGACGCAGTGCGTTGAATGTTTTTGCTCACAACAGGGATGACCATCTGAAAAATTCCGGATTTTTAATGGATGCAAACGGCGTTTGGACGCTTGAGCCATTTTACAATTTTACTTATGCGGAAAGCTCGAACGGATGGCATGCACTCTCAAGTGCCTCTATAATACATGAGAATTGAATACGAAACGAAGGGATTGATTAGATTCTAGGAAATGAGAATTCACTTCGGAATGATTCTCTCGATTCTGAGGAGACGGCGGATTAATGAGAATATGGTTTGGACTGATTCTCAAGATTATGGTGCGGATGAAATCTTATAGACTACCGAAACTGTGCTATTTAATAAAATCAATAGGTAAATGCGCGAAATTATAATTCTTTTCGAGGTCTATCCCCAGTTGTTTCCCAGTTGTTTCATAAAGAGGTGCTTGCAAAACCTCCTGAATGGGAGGGGCAGCGTCTTCGCTGCCCGCGATTCGCCGCCGTATGGGCACCGAGGACGCTGCCCCTCGCGAGTTTTGCAAGTGTCTCTATAATACAGGAGAATTGATCACAAAACATAGGGATTGCCTAGATTCCCGAAAATGAGAATTCAGTTCGAACCAATTCTCATCTTATCGTGAGATTACGGTGCGAAATCTAAACCAAATGACAATAGGACGGTGAAGGTGAAAGAGACCGCTAACGACTGCCGACAAACAACCAGCCGCTATCGGCATAAAATAGGGACTATACCTCAAAATCGGCAAACATAATCCAATAATCAAACTCTTTCGGGGTTCCCTCTCCAATTGTTCCGAAACGGAGTGAGCATCTGTTTGGTGGATTCAGGATGAATGCTTTTGCCGCCATTCGCGCATGCTGATGCCGTATTCGGTCTTGAAGATATACTTGAGCCGTTGGATGTTCTGAAACCCGCAAAGGCGAGATATTTTGTTTATGGGCATTTGGGTTTTTGTCAGATAGTTCTTTACGAGCTTTAGACGGGTTTCCTGCAGCAATTGATGTATGGTTTTGCCAGAACATTGCTTGAGCCGCATATCGGCCAGCCGGCGCGATACGTGTGCATGGCGAACGACATCTGCGACTGTGATGGGTTCTTTTGCATGTGCCTTGATGAAGTCCTGCAACTTGTTGACAAGATGTGTCGTCGGCGGGATCGGACGGGTTGACTCCCGTTCTATGATGCGGTCGGCTGGATGACGGATATGTGATTGGTGGAGATGTTTTCGATCCTTTCTGATGAGAGTTTCCAGAGCCTTTGCGGCGAAATAACCGAAATCTGCATGATCTATTCGGATGCTTGAGAGCTGAGGCTGAGTGTAATTGCAGATCAATTCGTCGTCGTCAACGCCGAGAATGCAGACTTGATTCGGAACTTCGATTTTTGCCCGAAGGCAGGTGTCAATGATGTCTTTCGCAAGAAAGTCATAGGCAGCCATAATCGCTGTGGGCTTCGGCAGGTTTTGAAGCCAGCTTGCCAAGTCGCCTGACGGAGCAGAATGGAGGCGCGCCGCCATTTTTCGCCGAGTCAGTTGATTGATAAATCCGTTTTGCCGGTACAATGACCACTTGTATTTCTCTTTCGATGGAACAAAGGCGATGGCGGCGAAGTTTCCGAGGGAAAGAATGTATTCGGCGCCCATCTTGCCAATCTGTTCGTCGTCATCAGTAATGAATGTAATAGGAGTCTTGTCGGATGTAAAAGAATCACTGGGATAGTCAAGGACAACAGCCGGTATGCCGTGGACCTTCAGGCTTGTGAGGAATTCATCAGGCGCTACGCCAATGAAACCGTCAAAGTTACGGTCGATAAGCCGAGGCGTCAGTTCCGTCTTGTTGTTTACGATTTCGATCGACCAGGAACCGAGTTCGTTGGCGAAACGTAGCATTCCAAGGAGAAGTTTTCTGCCGGATGAGCCCGACATGCAAAGGGAGATGAGAATCCTGTATAATCGCTTTGAAGTGTTTTTCATAAGGTGAAGTATAGCAAAATCATGAAAAAAACGATACTAATCTCTTTCCATATTCGATATGTGCAATGATTGCATGTACAGTGGGTTATATGATACATTCTTTCTGTTCACGAAATACTAACATGCGATCAGGAATCAAGGAGGATTTCAAATGATATTTTCTGTTGTCAGTTTGTTTGCTGCGATATCGGCAAACCTGTTTCCGGCAGGTGATTTCGAGAATGGTGATAACGGCGGCTGGCATTTCAAGCCCCCACTATGGCGCGTTGAGAACGGCATCGGTTATGCAAAGTCACGTGGTATTGTGCTCGATGTCGGCGAGGGCGGAAAGAAGATTGACTGGCCGTGGACGGACGGCATCAAGGTTGAACCGGGTTGCTCCTATAAGATTTCAATGCGTGTCAAGGACGGCGGTTTCAAGATCCGTGGCGGAATGCTGTATGTCGGTGTCGGCTGGTATTCGGCCGACAACCGCAAGATCGGCAAGACATTTGCGAACCGAGTGGCGGACAACGATCTTGATCAGGACGGCTGGTTCCGGTTCGAGGCGAATTCTGGTCCGCTGCCGGCGGATGTGGATCGCTTCAGTTTCTTTGTCTGGACGCCGGACAGTGTCACGGGGCAGATATATTTTGACGACTTCGCCGTTGTTGCGACAATGACGGGACCAGGGGTGCGCGCCGTTCACACGTCCGCCTACCGCGATCTCGGAACGCACGGACCGTTGGGGTTGCGGGCGGAGTATTTCGCCAATCCCGTGAAGATACCGCCCAAGACACTGCGCGGGCACTTTGAGGTTGCAACGCCGTCCGGTATCCGTAAAATCGAGGCGCAGTTGGAGGATGGCATTGCCGCTGCGACTGTTGAGGTCGATCAACTTTCCATGGGGACACATCCGATCGCCTTCGTCCTCTCACGTACAGGCGGACGGGTGATAGGGCGCGGCGAGGTTGCATTCACGCGCGTCAGTAATATGCCGAAACGCAAGGTATGGATCGACCGGCATCAACGCGCAATCGTTGACGGCAAGCCGTTTTTCCCGCTTGGCATGTACTTCACCGGTGTGAAGG
>JAGBFY010000628.1 GCA_017936245.1 Kiritimatiellia bacterium | reverse complement strand
TCTTCCAGCCGCCGTGCAGGCGAGTGGATCCGCCGCTACATCGAAAGGCTCATTCCTCAGCGAGAGATTGACTATCTGATGATCTCCCACTGGCACTCCGATCATGTCAGGGGATTGCCGGACATTGCCGATTCCTTCAGATTCCGTCATTTCTATGACAATCAGTATCCCAATGTGAATCTCTACAATTCCGGAATCGATCCTTTCGGATTTGACATGGTACAGAAGTGGCTCCCCGGGGCGCAGAAGGATGGAATGAAGCGCGAAGCATTCAAGGTTGGAGCAAAGAACCAGATATGTCTGCAGCACGATCCGCGCAAGTACTATCAGCGGGTGTTTGAGGTGCGTAACCTTGCCGCGAACGGTTCCGTGTGGGACGGCAAGAACGGTGCTCGCAATCTGGCCGCAACGCATGTGAAAAAGGTGGGCGAGAGCAAGTTGTCGGAAAATCTGCTTTCGTCCGCAATTCGAATCCGCTACGGAAACTTCTCCTATTTCACAGGAGGTGACATCGAAGGATTTCTGTTAGATGCCGAGGGGAAGGAATTCAGCTACGAAGATGAGGTTGGAAAGGTTACAGGCCCTGTCTGTGCATGCAAGACCAACCATCATGCCTGCCCGGCGTCTATGCGTGAAGGGTTCCTGCGTTCGCTCCGGCCGAAGCTCATTCTGTCGAGCACGTGGAGCCCAAACCAGATAAACGATGTTACGCTCGAGCGCATGGCTTCACGCAACATCTATCCTGGCGACCGCACAATCGCATACGGACAGATTCCCTATTTCAAGAAGGGTGCGTACGCTGACAGGGCATTTATGCGTGACGTAGCCCCTGAAGGCCATGCCGTTATCAAGGTGAATCCAGGTGGGTTTGCGTATAGGCTTTACACCCTCACCACCGAGGACGAGTCGATGCGAATCGTCGGAACAAAGGATTTCTACTGCTGTTAGGCAAGACTCTCCGTATTCTCATATTGACTTCGTATTTGTGGACTTTATGTTGAATGAACTCCAAAAATCATGGCAAGGGTGGATTGACTCTGAATGTTAGGTCGTGATACCATATCAATCAAGGGAAGCTTGCCCGTTGCCTGTAGGATGTGGGGGCGTTAGACCATGAAAGCAGATAAACTGATTGCGGTTATTTCCGAGAAACTGAATCTCGAAGGGTTTGCGCTGAACGAGCATCGTCTTGCTGCGATACATGTCGGCGACATGATTGTCAATTTCGAAGAGGATGAGGATGCGTCGTGGCTTTATGTTTATGGAGAAGTCGTGAAGAATGCTTCTGCGCTTCCGAAGGAAAAGCTTCTCGCGATTCTCAAGGCGAACCATCTTTTTAATGATATTCCCGACGCTTCCCTCGGCGTTTCACGCGACGATGTGCTCGAGCTCTTTATGCGTGTGCAGCTTGTTGACGGCTTGAAGGATGACGATTGGGCGACGATGTTCCTCTCGTTCCTTGTCTCGCTTAAGGAGTGGAGAAGTGAATTTGGGGCTGGAGAAAGTGATGAAGGTTCGCAAGAAGAGCTTGAGCACGTTGAGGAAACTATAGAGGCTCCAGAAAGTGCGGATGAAGGTCGGTTTGGATTTCTCGGCGGTATTCGCGTTTGAATTTGAACGGAACGGTGGATTATGAGTATCAAGGTTAACTTTAGGACGGAACAGGCGATTAAAGTCACCATGGAGCGTAAGGATTCGTTCACGATGAACGAGTTTGGAGATGTCGGAGCCAATAGTTTTGTTAACGCCAAGCTCAATTTACTGCAGGATAAAGCCGCCTTGAATAATCAGCAGAAAAGGGCGGATGCCGCGAATCAAGTGGGGATGCTTCTTGAAGGTAAGCAGATTAATGCCGTCAATGAGTCGAAAGGTTCGCGTGTCACTAAGAAGCCGCACAGGCCAAGGCTCACTATGTTTGAATCCTTATGCGCGTTTTTTGCCAATGCTTTCAATGTGCCTACAAAGGGGCGCGCAAACCGAATGCAGAACGAGATGGAATACCGCTTCGGTTGCGTGGCGGGCAATATGCTTAATCTCTCGCATCTTATAAAATCTAAAGAGTTCAGTGAGAAACACGATTCGGTGAATGTTGGCGTTACGGACGCCCAAAAAGCGATAAAGGAAAGTCTTGTTAAATTTTTTGAACAGCGCGATGCGTTCGTTCACGCGTTCGGGCTTGATGATGATAAGCGCTGCGGAGCGAGAGATTGTGATAGACAAATTGTGTCGCGCCTTATCCATTCACTTGAAAATGCAGGGGATGAGGATTCGCTGAGAAGACTCCACGATGTGGCGGATGAATGGGTGAAAGATTGGGAGCTTGAGAACAAGAGTTCAGAAGACAATGTGATTTTCATTATGAAGGAGATTCGCAATCGCATTGCACCGCGTCTTGAACATGAAGTCGAAGTTGATGTTAAAGAGATGGCTCCCGTCCAGCAGGAAAAGCCTGTTGCTGGGCAGCCGAAGATTGTCAGTGCATTGATGGATATCATAGACAAATGGAAAAGTTCATTGAAGTCAACTCTTACAAAGCAGGTGAACGGGCTTAGAGAAACGTGTCAAGGTACGGCCAATGAGATAGAGGTCTTTAAAACGGCGTTCGAAAAAATCGCTGATAAGCTGAGATGTGTGTTGGGCGAGACCGAGAAGGGTTTCAGCATCGACAATATTTCTGTCGACGCTTTTGTGGACGTGGTCGAGGAGATGAATACGGAGATTGGCAGCGTAATCGAGGAGGGAAAGAAGATCATCGAAAAGCTGCATAATAAGTTGCACGACAGCAAGGGGCATGTGCTTGCCACGTTGCAAGGCGGGCAGACTAACTATACGCAAGTAGATGTTAAGAAAACGAACAAGTATCTTGAGTTGATTCTGAAAAATACACAGGCGAACGCCGAGAGGGCAGAATCTCGCTACAGGTCGGAAGACTTGCGCGAGATAAAACTTGACGCCAATAATTCCGACGGTAGCAAACGGACAGATGTCACAAAATCGCAGAGTGCTCCGGCAGGAGCTTCTGGGAAAAAACAGAAATCTGAAGAACCTAAGCTGATTATCAGCGCCATGAATTCTGTGAATAATGCGATTGAAGCATTCTCCGCTGCAAAAAATGAGCTTTACCGTTCGATACGTCCAATTGTGTCGAAACTCGAAGTCGTTGAAATGCTCGCGAAAAAGGAGTTGACTCCGCCTGAGAATCCGAATCCTCTTTCCAGCAAAAAAGAAAATTGCACTCCTGAAGAAGTTGCGGAAGCAGAAGCCAAATGGAAAGCTGATTGGAAGGAAGCATGCAACCAGATTGGAAAATATCTTGCAACTGGTTTTATGTCCGATATGGATGATGTTAAGAACGTTCATCTCAAGCTTATTTCAGATCATAAGGAGTATTTTACTCAAGGTCTCGACGAAAAGTCGAAGAAGCGTCTCGAACTGCTTTTCGACTACGAAAAACTTCGCAAGGGCTTTGATGCACAGTATGAGTTGGGCAGTCTCGCATTTGCATCCAGCTCGTTCGACCTGTGCAGGTGTTTGACGACGGAAATCTACGGGGAATTGCTGGATAACATAAGGGATATCGAGAATAAGTGCGGCATAAAACCGGAGAGAGGCAATGTCGCCAAAATCTTGCATGAAGAGCTTGAAAAGAGTTGCGCAGCCTTTCTTTCCGACAAAGTGAAATTCGTTGAGGATACTCTGGAAAACAGGCATGACGGCGTTTTCTTTAATGGCGATGCCAAGGGCAGGCCGGACGATAATGGCGGACATCGCTGCTGGATTTCGAATGCGGACATCAAAGGTCTTGCTACGCATCTTTTTAATGCAATTAGTAGAGTTGGTGGCGCGTTCGCGCAGGAAGCGGCGTCGGAGCTAGTCGCGCTTAAAGATCCTGAGTTAACGCAAAAACGCATAGGGTTGATAAAAGAAGGGCAAGGTTATCTCGAGCCGCTTATCAAGGCATACCGTGACGTACGTGAAATTATTGCCGTTAATGCGCTCACCCGCATAAATGACGGCATGCAATATATAAGAGCCGCAATTCCGCCGACCCAGACGGAGAAGTCGTGGAATAAATTGTGTGACAAGGCTGAGGCTGCGATTAAAAATATCAATGGAAGCAATGTCCAAAAAGTGGTGGATGCTCTCCAAGTTATCTATGCCGAAATCGAGCAGTCCGTATCGAATGCGGATGACCAAGGGCTGACAAGCGAACAACATACGAAAGTCGGCATACTGAAGATAATAGAAGAGAATTTTGGTGCGGATCTCAGGCTTCTTGAACTCTATGGTGAACGCGGAAAAGGTATTCTCTCGGCGGATATCGGTAAGATGCATGTTGACCGGATGATCTGGAATATTGATAATCTCACGGTTGCCGAATGGCGTGCGCGTGATATGGAGAATCTCATTTCCAATTCACTCCAGTCGATACCGAACTTCATAAAGGCGATAGCTAATGCGCCAGCAGGGTCGTTCCAGTCGAAATGGCTGAATGTTACTCCAGAATCACTCGATCGTTTCAATATCACCGCCGATAAATTGCGCAAGAATTTCTCGGACTACACGAAGAGCGTCAAGACCTATCTTCAGACGTTACGCAAAGAGTCTCTGACGTCTGACGAACGCAAGATTGCGGCAGACGCCGTGAGAGAACGGCTTGGGGTGTGCATCAGTTCAGTCGCTCCTATCATGGAACTTATGGCCGATATTGAAGTTTTCATGTGCGAGCGATTCGATTCATACGACAAAAAGGATATTGAATCCCAGGTCCGCTCCGCCATTTTGGTCGATAAGAAATTTGCGGATAGCTTTGTCGAGATGCGCAGAGCAGTCCATAACATGTTTGCCGCGTTTAGCGAGATCGGCAAAGGCGCAATGCTTGATGTGCGGGATTATGTGATGGAAGATGAGCTGAGGGTGATTTGCAGCGGTAAGCCGCAATACTCGAATAACGCATGGAATGCGGCGAGTGAAAATATATTGACAGTTGATTACAGGGGCAAGAGGTGCAAAATTGTAGACCATAAAGTCTTAGAGAATGTGACGAAGGAAAAACGCGACCCAATAGAGATGGTGTATGTCCGAAGGGTCCTCTGGAACGAATTTGCAAATGACTCGACGAATATGTCGGCTTCGATGGAAATTCGTGGAAGCGCGTCCGACGATCTCTTCCGGTCGATGGAAAGGGTTTGTCTGATGCTTTCGAAAGCGAAACAGAGCCGGCATGGGATGGCGTTTTATGACGAAGAGAAGGTGATCAAACACTTTGAGAATAAGGAGATAGAAAAGGCGAAATCCGCTGCGAAGGCTGCTGGTAAAAAGTATGAGGCTCCGCCGAAGGTGACGCCTGCTCCGGATGAGAAGGCGGCTAAAGGAGCCGAAGAAGCGAAGCGCCCGAATATGCCATCAGACGCTGTAATTAATGGGATAGGGCATCTACTTGCCCAACGCACGTCCATTTTGAGTGTGGACACCCTGAAATCATATCTGCGCGCCAACAAGGTGGATGAGGCTGAAATTGCTGCCCTCGATAATGTGGACGACAATTTCGTTGACAATATTGTCGCGCAGCTATCGACGCTCACATCTAAGTTCTCGGCGTTCGGGGTGGAGAAATTCGGCATCGGACCAATCGAGAATCAGATTGTTCGTCTCAACGAATTTCTGCGTCTCGCCAATGTAGACAAGGATTACAGCATTACTGCGATCGACATAATCAACGGCGAAGCTACGCGAGTTGCTGTCAAAAGCGAGAAGCTCGACAAAGAGGTGTACTTCACGGTGCATTACACGCTTGGGTTCGACAAAAACGGACGGGAAGTTCCCGGGTTGGGTAAAATCCATTTCGTGCCTGAGGCGAACACTAACTTGAAAGAAGGGAAGCAGACCGCCAAGGAATTCAAGGCCTTCTCCGCCATGCAAACATACGAAGTCAAAAACTGGACCGGTTTTCTCAAAAAGAAAGCCAATATGGTAGAATGCCCGATAACCTTTAGTCAATTGAAGAGCGCGAAGGAAGTACTTAATGAATCTACGCCTTACGCTCCTCAGAGTATTGTTGAACCAAAAAATGAGGATAAAGAGAATCTCTCAGTTGAAGGTCAAAAGGAAGAAAGTACTGGTCTGAACGAAGACGGCTTTGAACAGGATGATAAAAGCGTAGTGGGGAGTGTCGAAGTAGATCAGGATTTTGACGAGTTGTACGGATACGGGAACGGTGAGGCGTAGATTTCTACTGTTGTTAGGCATAATAAAAAAAAACAAGAAAAAGGAAAAAGCACAATGAAACTGACAATTGGAAAAGACAAATTGGATATGGCGCAGAAGGCGGCGGATGCCGCTGCCGAGAAGATCCGCAAGGCGATTGCCGAGAAGGGCGAGGCGCGCATCATCGTCGCCACTGGCGCGAGCCAGTTCGAGTTCCTTCAGGCGCTCGTCAAGGAGGAAGGGATCGACTGGACGAAGGTCACGGGTTTTCATCTCGACGAATACGTCGGTATTCCCGTTGATCACAAGGCGAGCTTCCGCGGCTACATGCGTGAGCGTTTCGTCTCCCAGACGCCGCAGCCGCTGAAGGTGTTCAACGAGGTGAACGGCGAGGCTGAAGATACCGATGCCGAGATTGCGCGTCTTGAGGCGCTCATCCGTGTCGCTCCCATCGATGTCGCCTGCATCGGTTTCGGCGAAAATGGACACATCGCGTTCAACGATCCGCCGGCCGACTTCGACTCCAACCGCGCGTACAAGGTGGTTCCGCTCGACGAGAAGTGCCGCATGCAGCAGGTCGGCGAAGGCTGGTTCCCGGATCTTGCCGCCGTTCCCACTCATGCATTCTCAATGACGGTCAAGCAGATCATGTGGTCGAAGGCGATCGTCTGCACCTGTCCTGACGAGCGCAAGGCCGAGGCTGTCAAGAACTGCCTTGAAGGCTCCATCACGAACATGGTTCCCGGCACGATCCTTCAGATGCACCCTGACTGCCAGGTGTTCATTGATCCGCCTGCGGCATCGCTGCTCTCCAAGTAAGGGACGATGTTCGATCCCTACAGAAAACGAAGGGAAAAGGCCGCGCGCATCCGCGAAATGCGGATGGGTGCGGTAGATTTTTCCCTTCCTGTGGATGGCGATATTCCCTCGCTCCGCCGACCGTCGTCGCAGGCGGGGGACTACATGGATTCGCTCGTCGAGGATCTCACGCGGGATCGTTCAACATTCTTCGACGAGGTGGTCCAGTGTTGGCGGGAACTTTTTCCTGACATTAACGCATGTCCGGGGAAATGGGTTTCCGGTCCAAACCCGAAAAGCGGAGGGCGGCTCTTTCTCCATGTTGCATCTGCCCCTGCTCTTTTTGCGTTGCGCCCAAAGCTTCCGTCAATCAAAAGGAAGCTTGCAACGCTTGCGTCGGCGCCGGTGCGCTTCACGCTTCATCTTGAGATTGCACAGAAAGTGAAATGATATGAACATAAGATTGATTGCGGCGGCAATATTCGCCGGTGTGCTTGGCGTCGAATGCATGGCGCAGAAGGCCAAGAAAAAATCCTTCGAACCTCAGAAATGGGATGCGACGCTCATTCAGGTGAAGTCGTCTGCGGACGGAACCATGCAGCCTTGCTGGTATTGGGCGCCGGAGACGGCATCCACAACCGCTGTGCCTCTGATCGTGGGGCTTCACACATGGAGCGGGGACTACAAGCAGATGAGCCACTACCAGACCGTGCAGAAGGAGGCACAGCGTCGTGGCTGGGCATTTGCCGGACCGAATTTCCGCGGTAAGAACTCCACTCCTGCGGGCTGCGGCAGCGATCTTGCGG
>JAGBFY010000627.1 GCA_017936245.1 Kiritimatiellia bacterium | reverse complement strand
GCAACCGTGGGCAGTACCGACCCCAACGCCGAACGCACCGCTGCGAAAAGAGGTGGAGCGCGAAGCGGGCGACCCCGAAGGCAATCTCGTGATTGTCGAGCGGGTCGCACGCAAGCGCCAACACCACTTTTCGTGCCGGGAGTACGGTTGGGTCGGTACTGCCCACAGATTCGGGGCAAGCACTGCATGGACCGACGGTACGAGAAAAAATGGGTAAACTCCAGATTTTCGCGTCTGTCATTATCGACGCGAAAATGATATAATAACCAATAACGACGTTTTTTTGACGGAGAGACTGTGTCTTTAAATGAAAGCAACGGTAATTTTATGGCAACCTCAAGTATAAAGTTGCAGGTGAAAGTATGACAAATTGCGGTCAGTGGCACCTTGAACGGGAAATCGGGCATGGCGCGTACGGTGTGGTTTTTCTCGCCGAGGGACCGGATGGTGAACGAGCGGCCGTGAAGGTTTGCCGCCGCGATGCCATCGGAGAAGAACGCTACGAACGCGAACTGCGCGGTGCGAAACTGTACAGAACGATCCCGTCGCAGGAGGGCCTTGTCCGCATGAGGGAATTCGTGGAGGAATCCTGGGGTTTCTATGCGGTTATGGATCTTGCGGATGACGAGTTCGGCGACAGGGATTTTGCTTTGGACGAATATCGTCCGAAGACGCTGGCTGACGTCATCGGAGGCGAAAAGGCATTGCCGCTCGATGAATGCGTGAAACTCGGCATGGCGCTCGCCAAAGGTCTCGCCACGCTTCAGCGGCATCACCTCCTGCACCGTGACATCAAACCCGGAAACGTGATCTATGTCGGTGGCCGCCCCGTCCTTTCCGACCCCGGACTGCTGGTCGAAGAATCCGAGGCGACATCACTCGTCGGAACGCCGGGATATGTTCCTCCCGAGAATTTCACTGATGCCGCAAGCGACATTTACAGTCTCGGCCTTACGCTCAAGGCCGCGAGTTTCGGTAGACGTCTGGAGGATCTGGACAAGGGGCCCGCGCTCGAGGCCGATACCGGCGCAAAGTTCTTCCCTGTGTGGTGGCGCATTCTCAACAAGGCGACCGATCCCACGCCATCCCGCCGCTACCGGTCGGCCAAGGCGCTCGCCAAAGACCTTGAAAGATTGCAACGGCGGATTTGTATATGCGCCATTGCTAAGTCGCGTATCGCCAGGGTCTTGCTTTTGGTTTTTACAATTGCAGCGGTCGCCGTTGTTGTGTTGTTGGCATTCAGCATCAAAGATGCCAAAGATCAAATACGTGTTGATGTAGGCAATTTGATTCAAGAAACCGAGGAAAAGGCGAGAGCCGCGCAAATGAGAAGAGCGTTCCGCGACACTTTCGACGGCATAAGCGAAGAGGAGTTGTCTTTCTTGGTGGCCATCGATGAAAAAGAGACCTTTGGCGGCATTGTTTCCAAGGAGGAAAAGGACAAAGCCCGAAAGATAAGGCGCAAGTATTTGGGTATAGACAAAACGCTTGATGACTTGGTGGATTCCTTGGAAGAAGGTAAGGTACGCAGACCCAAGGAGAATTTGAAGAATGACCTATAGGTACTTCAACAACGAATCGACGCACTCCAGCGTCATCAGGGCGGTCGCAAACACCGAAAACGAGGCGGCGTGGCAGCGGTTCTTCGACCTCTACGCCGGTTTCATCTTCTCCCTCGCCCGTTCGAAGGGGCTCAAGCCAGAGGACGCCGACGACATCGTGCAGATTGTCTTTACGGATCTCGCGCGGAATCTACCGACGTTCCAGTACGACCGCTCAAAGGGCAAATTCAGGTCATATCTCGCGGCACTCGTCAATTGGCGCGTAATAGACAGATTGAAAGCGGTAAGGCGCGATGCAGATTTGAAAGCCGACTTCATGGAAGAGGCAAAGGCGACCGGCCCGGGGGACGACGAATTCGCCGACCGCGAATGGAAGGCCGTCGCGATGGATAATGCGTTGCGACGGATAAAATCGAGTGTTCGCCCCGAACACTATGCGGCGTTCGTGGCAAGCACGGTGGAGGGGCAGGATACGGAAACGGTGATGAAGCTCTACAACCTCTCCCGCGACAATCTGTACCAGATCCGCAAACGCCTTTCCGAGAGACTGCGCAAGGTGATGTCGGAGGTTCTTGCCGAGATGGACAATCCCGATATGCCCGGTCCGCTGACTTGACCGCGTCCATAATCGGCGGCAGAAAGTCTTTTGTCAGATTTTTCGGTTTCCCCCGTATATCAGTATGCTCACAAGGAGCGTCCGGCAGAGAGAGCCCGGATAGGTCTGCGGCGGCGAATCCGTACGTGCGGCGTTTTCCGCCGCAGACCTGATTTTGTGGTATAATAGGAAGCCGTTACGGGGCAGGGATGAATGCCGGTGCCGCCGTGATAAAACAGATTTCCCGCGCAGGGAGGCGAAGAACAGTAGCACACCCCTGCGGACATGGGATGCGTCACGTGAAAGCCTGAGAAACTTCACCGGAAAGACGCACAGAAGGGTAACTGCCCTTATGCAGTTTTACCTCCTTCGGTGTATCTTTCCGGGCTCTCTCAGGCGCCTCACGTGATGCATCGGAGGAGGTTTTCGTTTTCCGCCTTTTCTGGTGTCTATCTAGGGCTCAAGCCCGAGGGAAGCGATGGCTGGTGTTCACTAGTTCTAAGCCCTGAACAACAGCTAATCATGTAATTAAGGCTTAGACGAAAGGAGCAAACATGACACTTGAAGAAATCGAAAAGATATTATCTTCTACTTCAAACTCAGATTAGGTGGAAGATGAGGAATTGGGTGCTTATACATATAGGCAAGATGTTCTTTTAAGAATCAAGAAATACCCTATAGACTATCATGCTGACAAGTTCAGAGGTGAGGAGTGGGCGACCACTATGCATGCGGATTCCGAAGCATATAGGGTCGTTTACGATGTCTTTTATGGTGAATCATTTATTAAGACCAAACAGCTTGTCGCTGTTGATGGTTGTCGCGCGATCTTGCCAATGCCGACATTCGGAACTAAGGAGATTCCTTATCGGGATTACTTGTTCGCTAAGATTGTCGCACCCAATAATCTTGACGAATACATTAACCGATCTGGATTAACTGTATCTAAAGAAGATTAGTAACGAAACTGAAAAGGATGAAGAGCTGCATTTGAAGATTGCAAGTGACTGACTAGAACTAATCAATAGGAGATGTAATAATGAACCGAGTTTTGAATTTTGCAGTTGTGGCGGCCGCTACGCTCATCATCGCAAGCACCAAAGCTGATGCTGCGGTCGTTAATATAACAGATGGTTCGACAACGGGTTACACGATGACGGATGGTAATACCTATGTCATTCAAAACTCGGTTGAATTTTCTTACTCCACTGAGGGAGGCAGCGGGATGTCTTTAGAGGACTATGCTACAGTCGTCCTTTACATCCCCGCCGGTGTCACCCTCACGACCACAGGCGCGAATGGAAGTGGACGGATTGGCGGCGGCGCAGGCATTCGTGTGCCGGAAACCGCAACGCTGGTACTCACAGGCGAAGGGACAGGAAATGCGACTGGAGGTACTGCGGGGGATGGGGCGAAAGG
>JAGBFY010000058.1 GCA_017936245.1 Kiritimatiellia bacterium | reverse complement strand
GTTTTTGACGAATTATATCATACCCCATCATTGCGGGCATTTGTGAAAACCGCAAATCATTTTACAAAATCCGCAACATTAATGATACAATACACGATATGGCTACAATAGGCATCTTGATCGAACGGCAACGCACATACGGACGACGTCTGTGCGAGGGGATCATACGTTTTGCGCGAGAAAGGACGAATTGGACCTTGCGCATCGTCGATTTCATGGATCTGCCGAACATTGTACACAACAGGGACATCGACGGATTCATAGCCAGAGTAATGGATGACATCTCAGAGGAGCAGCTGCGGGCCACAGGCAAACCGGTTGTGGACGTATTCTTCGAACGTCCGCGCAGGGGATTCGCAGCCGCAGACCAGAACGCCCTTCTTGTGGGGCAGATGGCGGCCCAACACTTCATAGAGCACCGTTTCACCAACTTTGCGTTCTGCGGGTACAACGGAAGAAGCTACTCGGACAGACGGCGAGACGCATTCATCCAATGTCTCGAGCAGAATCACTTCCCATGCGCAGTATACCGCACTCCGCCAAGCGCACTGAAGGATTTCAACAATTCGGTGGTTCTGCAGGAACGCTTCGGTTTCGCATCAGACCATCGTGCGCTTGCGACATGGATATCAAAGCTTCCCAAGCCGGTTGGAGTATTCTGCTCACATGACATGCGCGCCTATCATCTTGCGGAGGCTTGCAGCGATCAAGGCATCCACATACCGGACGAAGTGGCGATCCTTGGAGCAGACGACGATGAACTTGTCTGCAACTTCTCCGATCCACCGCTCTCATCCATAGACCAGAATGCATTCGGAATCGGCTATGCCGCAGCGGAGACACTTCAGTTCATGCTGCAAAACCCGGATACCGTTCCGCCACCGGTATTGATAGACCCCATGCGCCTAATTGAGCGGGAATCCACTCACATCTATCCCGTCGACCCTCCCTGGCTTTCAGACGCCCTTATTTTCATACGGCGAAACATCTCTGGCAATCTCACCGCCTCGGATGTCTATGCGGCTGTAGGAAAGTCACATACACTGGTGGATTCCGCCTTCCGCAAGACGTTCGGGACATCCGTGCAGAAGACGATCATCAGCACGCGGCTTGAAGAGGCGAAAAGACTGATCCGCGACACATCCCTGACGTTAACGGAGATATCCGCCAAAACCGGATTTTCGACGGTACAGTACTTCTGCTCGTCATTCTCCAAGGCGTTCGGCATTTCCCCTTCCGCCTACCGGAACAAATGAGATTCCTTCAATTCTTTCATCTGCCGGGAAACAAGCAACTCAGCATTCTTATGATCAATGTATTCATCCCAAACCTCAGAACAATCGTTGCGTCACCACTTCAGCGTAATCGGACACATTACGCGGAAACCGTTGTAGTAATATGAAGCTCCCTGATTTGTGAGCGTGCGATGGGCACATCTGCAATTTGCGGAAGACCCATCACCTGATGTGCCGCCGCGACGAACGCGAGCTGTCCCATAATCAGGACTGGACGGTCCCACCGGATCAATTGCATCCACAACAGAATGATAGTATTTTATGTAATCAAGGCAAAACTCAGCCGCATTGCCGAGCATATCGTAAAATCCCCATGCATTCGGAAGTTTTCCACCCACCGGCTGCGGAATATGCTCCTGCGACTCGGTAATCACGCCACTTACAGACGTCTGCAGCGTCTCAAGCGGAGTATTGTCAGGAGTGTACGCTATCGCATCGGCATTGGCCGCCGATGCTGTCAAGCCGTTGTAAAGCGGTGTTTCACATCCTGCACGGCAGGCAAACTCCCACTGTGCCTCCGTCGGCAGGTCGAAATCGATTCCGGTAAGTTTACGTAGCTTGCCGAGAGGAGAACCATCAGAAACCTCATGTGCCTCCACACGCGTATCCGCCGGCCATCCGTATTTGCCCCTGATGGTACCCCATGTCAAACCAAGCACCGGCCTCAACGGTTTGTTGGTAATGTTTGGATATTTTTCCGACCATTTTCCGCCGACAGCCATGAACTGCCCTTGGGTGAACTCATACACTCCCATGTAGTAATCTTCCGTGAGCGTTACAAAATGCGGCACCTCATAGTCTGAACGCACGGAATCCTGTTCACTCGATCCCATCACCCAGCGGATGCCAGAAGCCTTCACGCGCTTGAGGACAAGCCAATCCGTCTTGGCAGCATCGCCTGTGACTGGACCGCACGGAAGCATGTCCTCACTTGCGCAAAACCAATGGACACCCTCATTCTTCAAATCCACCGCCAGCCAGTCCGGAGGCGCATTCGTCGCCCACGCCGTCAGAACAGCACGTATGCCACCAGCAGGCACCACCTTGTCCGGCCAGCCCTTGCGCACATCCCAACGTATTGCCCGTTCTCCCACTTCGACCATATGCCCCACATCTCCGGAAACAGATGACATGAATGCAGCAGCCTCGATGGAGCACCATACCGTTCCGCCTGCATTGGTCTGCACATCCATCGTGACAATTCCAGGCGCGCCTTCAAGACGATAAGAAACAACCATATCACCATGTCCAGACACCTGCTTCAATTCAACACTTCCTTCGGCAATCGAAGGAACGACAGCATTCAGTTTAAACACAGCCGCAACAGCAAGCAACATAAAAGCATTTCTCATGACAGCCTCCGGTTTCACCAGTTGAGATTGAGAGGATACGGACACACAACGCGCAGTCCATTGTAAGTTCCGTGTGCCGACACATTTTTGTAGGTGCGATAGCCGGATTGACACTCTCCATAATCTGACCCTGCATTACCTCCTCGCACAAGGCGATATACCTTATCTTCCGAAGGCTTCGCCGCGCCTACAGGCTCAAGGGCTTCTGTCCCAATATCGGCCTGCCAAATGTCGAGGCACAATTCCGACGCATTGCCATGCATATCGTACAGTCCCCATCTGTTCGGCGCACCTTTCGTTCCTACCGGATGGACAGAAAGGACCGAATCACCATATTTCGTAACCGCTGAAGAATTTTCATTATACCACGCAACCTCATCACACGCCTCAGCTGTCGATGCTTTTGCATTATTAAAAGCCAAAGGCTCTCCGGCACGGCACGCATACTCCCATTGCGCCTCTGTCGGCAGATCAAAAAGAATCCCTGTACGCACCCTCAACCTGTGCAAAGGAGTCGGGTATGCGCTATAGTTGGCCGAAACTTTTCTTCGTGTCTGCGGATCGACACCCGCCGCCCAACCGGAACCATCAATAGAACCTCTTATCTCAAAAAAATCAACGCCGCTCATGGGGAGTTCTGCGTTGTCGGTGAAATTCGTATAGAAGTATTTGACGATGGTGCCCGGAACACCTCCGCACAGATTTTCCCACTGCCTGAATGTCATCTCGTAGATGCCCATGTAGAAGCTGTTTGTGAGCGTAACATAATGTGGTATCGCATTTTTCAACTTATCCTGCCCCATCACCCATTTTATGTCTTTCGATACAGGGATCTTACGCATCACAAGCTTTTCGGTCTTGTACACACGATTTGAAATGCCGCCAGGGAAATGGCTCTCATCGGGGTAGAATGCATGCTTCGACAGAAGTGAGGATGTGTCGCCTTCGACGCGACCTGTATTCAGATCTATAACCATGTAATCGGGTGGCGACTCTTCTGGCCATGCCGTCAGCACCGCCCTTACCGTCCCTGACTCAACGGAAATTTCCGGACACAACCTGGGCGGCATCCAGAATATCCTGTGCGCACCCTCCTTCAATTCAACATAGCAGTTCACATCACCATAGGCATCGGAAAGTGCATTGCCGCCTACACTTGCCCACACACCTTCCGATACATTCGTCTGAACATCAAACGTTACAACACCAGGTGCATCAAGAAGCGAATAGGATATCGTTACAAGTTTCGTCGTGTCATCCTGTGAAATCGACACGTTGTCAACGCGCGGGACTCCAGCGGCGAACGTTGCAGCAACTCCAGCGATTGCACATATTCCGAGATTGAGATATTTAAGCATTGGAAACTCCTTCCATTTATCACCACTTTGCATTTGGCGGACACGGACATGTCAACCGCACACCGTTGAACGACTTGTGGGATGCCACTGTGGTGTCATTTCTCGCCGCCGCTCTTAGGCTCGCACGAGACGTCATATGAGACCCTCCTCGTATTATACGTTTTGGGCTCGTTGCATTGTAGCATTCAGCAGCCCCCATCGGAGCTACCACCGCCGCACTTCCCAAATCGAACTCAGGATAGTCCAGGCACCATTCGCTCACGTTTCCGAGCATATCGTAAAGTCCCCAAGCGTTTGGTTTTTTAAGCC
>JAGBFY010000626.1 GCA_017936245.1 Kiritimatiellia bacterium | reverse complement strand
CGATTCTCTACTCCCTCAACCCGAAGGACAATGAGATGCTCGCAACCCTCATGGGCTGCTTCCAGAAGGGACCCGACCGCGGCAAGCTCCAGCTCGGCAGCGCATGGTGGTTCCTTGATCAGAAGGACGGCATGAAGAAGCAGATCGAGGCACTCTCCGCGCTTGGCTGCCTTGGCAACTTTGTTGGTATGCTCACCGACTCCCGTTCCTTCCTCTCCTATACGCGCCACGAGTATTTCCGCCGCATCCTCTGCGGAAAGCTTGGCGAAGAGGTCGAGCGCGGCGAGATCCCGAACGACATCAAGTGGCTTGGAAAGATCGTCTCCGACATCTCGTTCAACAACGCCAACAACTACTTCTTCGGAGGCAATGCGTAATCTGCGCCTTGGGCATTGGAGGAAATCACAATGGCAGAGAAAAAGGAAAAGGCCGCTCCTGCGGCAACGGGCAAGTCCAATACGGCTCTCGAGTCGGTGCTGTCGCAGATCCGCAAGGAGTTTGGTGAACTTTCGATCCTGAGGCTTGGCGAGGATGCCCATGCGGACATCCCCGTAATCCCAACAGGCGCTCTTTCGCTCGACCTCGCACTTGGCGTGGGCGGGCTTCCGCGCGGACGCATCGTTGAATGCTACGGTCAGGAGTCGAGCGGCAAGACCACGCTTGCGCTTCATGTTGTCGCCAATGCCCAGAAGGCCGGCGGCATCGCCGCGTTCATCGACGCCGAGCATGCGCTTGATCCGGGCTATGCGAAGAAGATCGGCGTCAATCTTGACGATCTCATCGTATCCCAGCCGAACTCTGGCGAAGAGGCTCTCTCCATCTGCGAACAGCTCTGCAAGAGCGGTGCGCTGGATGTGATTGTTGTTGACTCCGTTGCGGCGCTCACGCCGCAGGCTGAGATCGACGGAAACATGGGCGATTCTCACATGGGGCTTCAGGCGCGTCTCATGTCCCAGGCGATGCGCAAGCTCACCGGCGCACTCGCGCAGTCCAAGACGCTCTGCATCTTCACGAACCAGGTCCGCGAGAAGATCGGCATCATGTTCGGCAACCCTGAAACCACTCCCGGCGGCAAGGCTCTCAAGTTCTACGCGAGCTGCCGTATGCAGGTGCAGCGCATCGGGGCGATCAAGGATCCGGGCGGTACGGTAATCGGAAACCGCACGCGCGTCAAAGTGGTAAAGAACAAGGTAGCGCCTCCATTCACGGAGGCGGAGTTTGATATCCTCTATACCTGCGGAATCTCGTGGGAAGGGTCGGTGCTTGACGCCGCCCTCGCCCGTGGCGTTGTGGAGAAGCGCGGCAGCTGGATATCGTATGGAACAGAACAGCTCGGTCAGGGTTCAATGGCGACCATAGAGTTCCTGAAGGCCCATCCCGAGGTCACGGCGGAAATCGTCGAGAAAGTAAAAGCCACGCCGGTGTTGCCGGGTGGCACGAGGAAAAAATGACACTTGAAGAACAGGTAAAGATTGTCAAGACGGCGCTTGAGGACAAGAAGGCCGTCGACATCAAGGCGTACGATGTGCGCGGTGTTTCCGGTTTTGCGGACGCATTTGTGGTTGCGACCGGAACCGCCGCGCCGCATCTCAAGGCGCTTGTGGCGGGGGTTCAGGCATCGATGAAGGAAGCCGACATTGACTCCTACCGCACGAGTGGTGACCCGCAGAGCGGATGGATTGTTGTCGACTATGTCGATATAGTTGTCCATGTGTTCTCGCCGGAGGCACGAGCATACTATGCGCTCGAGAAGCTCTGGAAGGACGCTAAACCGTTCTAAAGCATCCGGCGAAAGCCGGATTTAACTTGAAGCGAAAACATGCAGGCGATCTGTTGCAGGAATGGAGATGATCAATGAAGGCATCTGAACTGGCCGTTAAGCTTGGCGGGGTTCTTGAAGGAGAGGACGTTGATATCGTTGCGTGCGGAGGTCTTGAGGAGGCTCGTACGGGCGACTTGAGCTTCTGCAAGGACACGAAGCATATCGCGCTTGTGCAGGCGACAAAGGCGAGTGCGGTTCTTCTGCCGCCTTCATGGGATAAGGGCGCTCCGTGCTCAATCATCCGCGTTGAAGATCCCAATCATGCATGCATGGCGGCGGCGAAGCTTTTTGCGCCTCCAGAGGCTGTCCGTGCGCCGGGCGTCCATCCGACTGCAATCGTTGACGGATCCGTTAAGCTCGGGGAAGGTGTGCACATCGGTGCGTACACGATAATCGAGAAGGGGTGTGTCATCGGTGATGGAGCCGTAATCGAGGCGCAGGTCTGGATCGGTGAAGGCTGCACGGTCGGTGCGCGTACTCACATCTATCCTCAGGTTACACTGCGCGAGGGTACGAAGGTCGGTTCGGACTGCATCTTCCATTGCGGAGTGCGTCTCGGTGGCGATGGATACGGCTTCAACAACGGACGTCGTGAGGATGGCAGCGTGTACATCGAGAAGATTCCGCAGCTTGGAATCGTCGAGATTGGCGACGGCGTGGAGATCGGCTCCAATACGACAATCGACCGCGCCCGCATCGGTCGCACATATATCGGACCGATGACTAAAATCGACAACCTTGTGCAGATCGGCCATAACGTCAAGGTGAAGGGATACTCCGGTCTCATCGCGCAGTGCGGCGTCGCCGGTTCCACAGAGATCGGCTACGGCTGTCTCATCTGGGCGCAGGCTGGCATCTCCGGTCACATCAAGATTGCAGATGGAGTTCAGGTTGGTCCTCAGGCCGGCGTTCCGCAGTCTCTTGACGGAAGCCTCAAGTATGTTATCGGCGCTCCCGCGATGAGCATGAAGGATCTTGCCGCAATCACTCTCGCGCCGAAGATGATCTCGAAGCTCAAGGCGGAGGTCAAGGTGCTCAAGGCCGAGCTTGCGTCACGTTGAAAACAAAACTGGATTGTGGTACAATCACATCCTAAGCAGAAAACACAAAGTTTTTTTCTAAAATAAAGAAAGGAAACACATAAATGGACTTCATGTCAACCGTTAAAGGTTCCATGCTCGAGGGTTTCTATCCCGCTGGATGGGATATGAAGAAGATCGACAAGTGCTGCCAGAACAAGCCTGAGGATATCACCAAGCCCCAGAAGTTCTGGAATAAGGATTTCAAGCCTGAGCAGTGCACCGATCTCACCGAGTTCGACACCAAGATGGGTCACGAGATCGCGAATGAGATCCGCAAGGCAAAGGAAGCCGGTCAGAATATCGCCTTCATTCTTCCCGTCGGCCCGATGGGCATGTACAAGTGGGCCGTGTATTTCCTCAAGGAGTGGAACGTATCTTGCGAACACGTCTGGTGCTTCAACATGGACGAATGGGCCGACAAGAAGGGCAATACGCTCGTTGGCGATGCTTCCTTCCAGTACGCAATGGAGCAGGCTTTCTACAATCCGCTCGGTGAACTCACCGTTCCGCCGGATCACCGCAACTTCGCCACGAAGAAGAACCTCCCGACCTATCCCAAGAAAATAGCCGCCCTCAAGAAGGAAGGCGCAAAGCTTGTGCTCGTGTACGGCATCGGCCGCATGTGCCACATCGCATTCTGGGAGCCTCAGATCGGCGGCGAGTTCAAGACTGACGCTGAGTGGAAGCAGCAGCCATACCGTATCGCCGTTCAGCTCCATCCGCTTACGATCGAGCAGAACGCGCTCACCTCGTTCAAGAGCCGCACCACGCTCGTGCCGTGCCGCGCGAACACGATGGGTCCTGGTCTCATGTTCCAGGCCGACTATGTCATCGGCGGCGCAGACGGCGCTCTTGGCCGCGGCATGCAGTGGCAGGGCATGTCCCTTTGGATGACGCTCCGCTATGGCCCTACGCGCTGGATCACGTCCAGCTGGATTCCGACCATCCCTGGCCGCCTCTTCTTCCTCAAGGAGCTTGCCGGTCCGTTGGTTGCCGAGGCCAACTAAGTCTATCGGTTTAATGCCGGGAATCGCCGTATCCTTTTTGTTAAGGATGCGGCGATTTTGTGTTTTTATTTGGAATTTACGGTTTGTTGGCAACTGGGTTGCGAAAAGTGCGTAGATTTTATAAAATACGTACATTTATTTTTGGAGGATTAAAGGAATGTCCGTACAGATACTCGGCACAGGAAGCTATTTGCCGCCAAAGGTCGTCACGAATGACGACCTGTCCAAGTCGCTTGACACAAATGACGAGTGGATACATTCGCACACAGGCATACGCTCTCGCCACATAGCGGAAGAGGATGACTGCACTTCATCCATGGCAGCAAAGGCAGGAAAGGCCGCTCTTGAAGCGGCTGGCGTATCTCCAGATGATATAGGCCTTATCATCGTTGCCACTTCCACGCCCGACTACGCCACGTTCCCGTCCACGGCCTGTCTGGTGCAGGCTGCTCTTGGCTGCAAGGGTGCCGGCGCTTACGATCTTCAGGCTGCATGCGCCGGTTTTGTGTATGCCATTGAGCAGGCTCGCTGCTGGGCGAAGGTCAACAAGGGGGCGAAAGCCCTTGTGATCGGTGCGGAGACGCTTTCGCGCGTTGTAGACTGGCGTGACCGTGGTAGCTGCATCCTTTTCGGAGATGGCGCCGGTGCGGTTGTCGTTGGTGAAGCTGAAGGTGCAGGACCAGAAGCGCACACGGTCCTTTGGGCGGACGGCAATGGCGCATCCTTCATCTACCGTGATGGCGGAACGCGTCTCAAGCCTCAGCCGGGTATGTTTCCGATTCCGACACTTGTTCTTCAGGGCCACGATGTGTTCGCTTTCGCCGTCCGTGCGCTTGCTAAGGTCACGAACCAGCTGTGCGAAAAGCTTGGCACCACGCCCGCATCCCTCGATCGCGTGTTCGCCCATCAGGCGAACGGACGCATCATCGATGCCGTTGCCCGCCGCATGAAACTTCCTCTTGAGAAGTTCTACCTCAACCTTGAGACGACCGGCAACACCTCCGCTGCATCGATTCCGATTGCACTGGATGAGGCTGTCCGCAAGGGCGAACTCAAAAAGGACATGAAAATAGTGCTGTGCGGTTTCGGTGCCGGTCTCACCTATGCCGGAACGTACATGCAGTGGCCTTACCTCTAACAATACCGATTTAAACCAAAACGACTTATAGCAGAAGGAGACATGAAAATGAAGAAAATCGTCATCACCGGACTTGGCATGGTTACGCCCGTCGGAAACGGCAAGGATGCCACATGGAGTTCCCTCAAGGCCGGAAAATGCGGCATTGGGCGTATCACGAAGTTCGATCCCTCGCGCTGCACCTGCCAGGTTGCCGGAGAGCTCAAGGATTTTGACGCATATCTTGCCGAAACCGGCTATGTGGACCGCAAGGCAGCCCGTCATATGGATCCGTTCTCAATATATGCCGTCGCGGCGGCGGTCGAGGCGTGGAAGGATGCTGGATATACTGAAGATAACAAGCCTGACATGGATCGCGTCGCAACGATCATCGGCAACGGCATCGGCGGCATGAAGACGAACGGCGAAGCCTACAAGACCCTTTTTGAGCGCGGTCCGGACCGTCTTTCCCCGCTCGCCATCCCCGAACTCATCGCCAATGAGGGCGCAGGCAACATTTCGATGGCGCTTGGCGCGAAGGGACCGGCGCATGTTGTCGTTACGGCGTGTGCTTCTTCGACCGACGCGCTCGGCGTCGCTCTTGACGCGCTTCGCGCAGGCCGTGCCGATGTCGTGATTTCGGGTGGTACCGAGGCGACGATCGACGAGTTCGCCGTCGGCGGCTTCATGAAGATGCGCGCTCTCGCCACGCAGTTCAACGATTGTCCCGAGAAGTCGTCCCGTCCGTTCAACGCCGATCGCAACGGCTTCGTCATGGGCGAAGGTGCGGCGATGCTCATTCTCGAAACCGAGGAACATGCCAAGGCGCGCGGCGCGAAGATTTACTGTGAGCTCGCAGGCTACGGTGCGACCTCCGACGCCTACCATATCACGGCTCCCGATCCGAGCGGCGCCGGTGCGGTGAAGGCCATCAGGCTCGCTCTCAAGGATGCGGGCGTTGAGGATCTTTCCACCGTCGACTACATCAACGCGCATGGCACCTCCACGAACCTCAACGACATTATGGAGACCAAGGCGTTCAAGGAAGTGTTCGGGGAGGAGCAGGCTAGGAAGATAAACGTATCCTCCACGAAGTCCATGACCGGTCACCTTCTCGGCGCCACGGGCGCTCTTGAGGCTGCGGTTTGCGCAATGGCGATTGACTCGAAGTTCATTCCTCCGACGATAAACTACGAGAATCCCGATCCTGAGTGCGATCTCAACTACACGCCGAACACCGGCGTCGAGCGTGACATCCGCGTTGCGGTGAGCACATCGCTCGGTTTCGGTGGACACAACGGCGTGCTTGTGTTCAAGGCTGCGCAGTAATCCACGAGGGAATGACGCACATGGAATATCCCAAGTTCAAAGAGAAATTCAACATTCCCGGTATTCAGCTGCTTCCGCATCGCGATCCGTTTCTGTTCGTGGATGAGCTTGTCGCCGCAGACGAAACGGGTGCGTTGGGGAAGTATACGTTCACCGATCCCTCTACCGCTGTAGAGGGCAAGACCGTCAATGCCTTCTTTGAAGGTCATTTCCCTACCTATCCGGTTGTGCCTGGAGTGGTGCTTGTTGAGGCGATGGCGCAGGTTGCTGGTACTGCTGTCGTCGCTCGCAAGATACTCCCTGAAGGGAATGCCGCATTCCTTCTCGCTAAGATTGAGGATGTCCGCTTCCGCCGTCCTGTGCGTCCTGGTGATACTCTCTATACGGTCGTGGAGAATGTACGTGTAAAACCAAGGCTAGGAGTTTTTGCCCTTAAGG
>JAGBFY010000625.1 GCA_017936245.1 Kiritimatiellia bacterium | reverse complement strand
TAGCCGTCCAGATTCCGGGATATATCGCCACGGTGAAGTCGGGTTGGATAAACTGGCAGCGTCCGTTGCGGCTTGGTGAGAACGGAAAATATTTCGTCGGTTGTTCCCGGGGGCCTGCCATCGAATTCTGGCAGTATGAGAACATTGATGATGATCCTCCTGCCGAAGACTTGAAGATTTCCTTTTTTGCGTCCGGGACAAACAGCCTTTCCCGCAGCCGCCTTGCGGAAAAAAGCGATTTCGTTCTCAGTTCCGGCGAGAGCAGATTTGAGGAGGCCGGAATCGTGAAGCTTCCTGACGGTCGGCTGTTCGCTCTTGCCCGTACACAGGTCGGTTATCCAGTGTGGAGCGTAAGCTCAAATGGCGGCAGAACCTGGACCGACCCCAAGTATCTGCGCAGGAAGGATGGCTCAGAACCGTTCCTTCATCCTCGCTCGCCCTGTCCCATTTACGATTGGGTTGCGCCCGAGGCCGGAAGCGGAAAGTATTTCGCCTTTGTGCATAACAAGTTCAATTTTGAAAACAAGCGTTCGGCGTCCGGTCCGCGCGGTGCGTTATATTTGATTGCCGGAAAGTTCAATCCCAATGCGGAGCAGCCGATAGAGTTCTCCGAGCCGAAGTTCTTTCTTGAGCGCAAGAATGCGTGGAACTCTTTCTATACGAGCTACACCGTTGTCGGCGACAAGCGCATTCTATGGTATCCCGACGGGAAGCACTATCTTCTTGGACGGGAGATCGGCGGGGAGTGGTTCAAATGATCCGGTCAGCCATTCTGTTGTTGTTGATTTATCTAATCGTGCCGTCGGCAACGGCATCGGCTCTTTCCGTTCCGCTCTGGCCGGAAGGCAGGATTCCCGGCTTCAACGCCGGGCAGACTGTACCATCGCTTGAAGTGGTGCTGCCGGGAGACCGCACGAACGATGCGTTGCTTATAATAGCTCCGGGCGGAAGCTACATGAAGTGGTGCGAATGGGAAGGCAAGTGTGTCGCCTATTTCAATAAGCGCGGCATGGCAACAGCACTTCTCAAGTACCGTACGCCGCGTCCACTGGGTGCAGCGAAGCACATTTCCGCATGGCAGGATGCCCAGCGCGCCGTTCGGCTCTGCAGAAAATATTCCAAGGATTGGAAGGTTAATCCTGAAAGGATATTTTTCATGGGATTTTCGGCAGGCGGCAATCTTACGCTCCTTGCGGCAACCTCGAGCCAGACGCCGTCATATGCAAAGGTTGACGACGTCGACGATCTGCCTTGCCATGTCAACGGGGCGATTGCCTGTTATCCTGCCTATGTGCTTTCGGATTGCAGGAACTTCGACGGTTCCAACAGGCAGAAGGGTAACGATTTAGGCCTTTTGATGGATCCGATTTTCAAGTTCGACACCAAAACCCCGCCTATGTGCTTCTTGCACGGCGATGCCGACGCACATTCTCCGATGGGGAGCGTGCGGGCATACCACAAGCTGCGCACGATGGGCATACCGGCGGAACTTCATGTGTTTTCAGAACGTAAACATGCCGATCTGCCGCGAGGTACGTGGCAGGAACTTGTATGGACATGGATAGAAAGGAATAGGAAATGAAAAGGACTATCGCGCTTTTTTCCGCTTCGGTGCTTACTGCCGCTTTTGCTGCGGAAGTGTCGTTCCCTCTCGATTCCGGCGATATCTCGCTTGAGGGAAACTGGAGCGGGGTGTTTCCCGGAACCTCTGACTGTGCTGTGCTGCAACACGCCGGTCCGTACGAAATCTCCAGGAATGTCGAATTCGGGAGCATCGTATCGCTGTCCGGATCGTTGCGGATCAAGGCCGGCGAAAACGTGTGGATCACCGCCAACAATTCATCCGGCAAGGAAGGCGTGGTGATCAAAGCCAACAAAATCGAAAACGCTATGATTGAAGGCGGCGTTTACTACATGCGCAACAACGCCAACTTCATGCCGGTGTACGGACGGCATCTTGGAGTCGCCGAAAGCGGCGCTACTG
>JAGBFY010000624.1 GCA_017936245.1 Kiritimatiellia bacterium | reverse complement strand
CTCATCCGCCGGATGGTCGACAGGCACATACAGCGTCTGCGCCGCCCCACATACTACGAGACCGAGCGCGCAAGGCGCCTTGGCCTTGCCGAAGAGCGCCGCCGCATCCGCAGAAGGCGCACGCTGAACGCCATGCCGGGCAGGGAAGAGCTGCTTGAAGCATTCCGGAGCGCAAAGGATTCGCCGGCAAACATGATCCGCTTCGGCTCGCTCATCGAGGATCTCGAATGCTATGTGGACAATACGCCATATTTCAAAGACGGACAGCTCATCGGGCGCAGGGGAGGCATAAGGCGCCATCTCGAGCGCGAAATCCCTGAGCTGTACGCACGATACAAGACAGTGATGAAGTACAAGGCGCTTTCGAAGAAGTTCCGCCAGGCGGTTGGCGTTGCTGACCCCGTTCCCGCCGCATCGCTCGTCCCGGAGGAGAATGTCAAAGAGCAATGTCGGAGAGATGAGAATTCAGTTCGGAATGAAATCGCGCAGGGTGCAGGAGACGGGGTGGTACTAGAGGTCGCAAAGGTGGCGAAGGAGATTCTGGGTGCGTGTGAAGGGACGTTGGTTTCGCTAGCGGCGCAGCTGGAGCTGCGCGTAAACCCAAACTACACTCTTCCCATCCGCACAATCCGCACTTTAGGGGACGCTTCATCAAGCCGCACCCTAAAGGGCTCTTCGTCACTTCGCATTTCAAGCAGTTCCTAATCGGTCTGCATTTCAGGGTGTTTGCCAATCCCCATTTCGAAACTAAAAAAGCACTTCGCCGCACTGTTATCCCTGTAAACCAAATATGCTGAGGAAGGGGGTGTCGGTCTGGTCAAAAATATGCTATAATTCCGGCAGTTTTTATTGGAGACAGACCTATAATGACACTAGACAAGGCAAGAATAGATAAATCATGGCTCAAGGCGCGGGCTGAAGATATCCGAAAGGTGGATTACATCGATCCGGCTCTGTACAGGAAATATAACGTCAAGCGCGGGCTGCGCAACGAGGACGGCACTGGTGTGCTTGTCGGCCTCACTACCATCGGCAATGTGCATGGATATGTTGTATCTGAAGGTGAAAAGCAGGCGATACCCGGCGAACTCTTCTATCGCGGCATCGATGTTAAGGATATCGTAAAGGCCGACAAGCGAGAGCATCGCTACGGCTATGAAGAGACTGCGTACCTTCTTCTTTTCGGAGAGCTTCCCACGATGAAGCAGCTCATACAGTGGAAGAACATGCTTGGTTCCTACCGCAGGCTTTCTGACGGATTCAAGGAGAACGCAATCATGCGCAATCCGTCCAAGGATCTGATGAACGCGATGGCGCGAGCGGTTCTTTTTGCGTATGCCTTCGATCTGGACGACAATCCGGACGACATTTCCATCGAAAAGTGCCTTGAGCAGTCCATCGACCTCATAGGCGCCATTCCGACGATTGCGGCATACGCCTATCAGGCTAAGGCGCATTACCATGACGGCGCCTCGCTGTTGCTGCGCAACCCCGACCCTAAGAAGTCCACGGCGGAGAATATCCTTTCGCTGATCCGTGAGGACGGCAAGTACTCCAAGCTTGAAGCGGAGGCTCTGGACCTTGCGCTCATCCTCCATGCGGAGCACGGCGGCGGAAACAACTCGTCGTTCACGACCCATGTTGTGACAAGTTCGTTCACCGACATCTATTCGTCGGTCGCCGCGTCCATCCTCTCTCTCAAGG